>MEKM01000172.1 GCA_001766965.1 Acidobacteria bacterium RIFCSPHIGHO2_01_FULL_67_28
CTGAAGTGTTTGAAGCACGGCGAGCCCATCCCGCTCTGGGGCGAGGGCTCGGCGGTGCGCGACTACGTTTATGTGGAAGACGTGGCCCGCGCCTTCCGCGCCGCGCTCGGGCAGCGCTCGGCGCACCGCGTCTTCAACATCGGCACGGGGCGGGGGACGTCGCTGCGCGAGCTGATCGCATTGATGGAGCACGCCACCGGGCGCAAGGCTGCGGTGGAGTCGCGTTCCGGTCGTGCCGCCGATGTGCCGGAGAACGTCCTTGACACGGCGTTGGCCCGGCAACACTTGGGTTGGACTCCCCAGGTGTCGCTGGAAGACGGTCTGGCACGCACTTGGAAATGGGTGGAGGCCTCGCCCGAGGTCTAGCCGCGATGGATGAACTGGCGAAAGACCTGGCCGCCGTGCATGCCCGCTGGGCGCCGCTCGGGGCGCGGGTCGAAGAAATCCGCGAGAACATCCGCCGCGCCTGCGCAAACCGCCTGCCGGGCGAAAGCGACAATCGCGCCAACGAGCGCCAAGTGGAGGAGTTCATCGCCCGCCTGCGGGAAGAGTTTCCCGGGCGGACCCACGAAGTGCAGCGGGGCGGGGCGATGCCGGCCGAAGCCGCGGCGGCGCGCTGGGAGCAGGCGCGCGAGCAGCCGCGGCCCGCGGTGGTCATCGAGCGGCAGCGGCTCTCGCCCTGGGCCTGGCGCACCACGCGCTGGAACTACGTCTTCACCGTGCCGGGTGAGAGCGCGGAAGTTTTTCTCCTCGTCGCCCACTACGACACCTGGCGCGGGCCCGGCGCCGACGACAATACGACCGGCGAAGAGATCCTCAAGCAGTACTTGCTCGCCGACCTGCGTGGCGAGAAGCGCCCGCGGCTGACGCACACGTACTTTCTCGCCGGCTCGGAAGAGTGCGGGCTGGTGGGCCTGCTCTCGCAGTTGTTCCTGGCCGCGGGCCTCATCGCCGCCATCCAGGCCTGGCAGCAGGGGAGCTGGTTCTACCTGGCGGTGGCGCTGGCGCTCTGCCCGCTGGCGAGCTACCGCTTCGGGGTGTCGGGCTCGCGCGAGTACGTGCGGGCGCTCGGGCCGGCGGAGCTCAGTCGGCTCCGCGCCGTGGTGGCGGTGGACTCGGTGGGCGAAGGGCGGATGTTCATCCCGCGCTCGACGCTCGGCGCCGACTTCATCCGCGCCCTCATCCCCTTCGGCGACTACGACGCCTTCACCGACCTGCTGGAAGAAGCGGCGCACCTGCACGGCGTCAAGTACAACAACTACATTGCCGGCGGCACCACCGACCACGTGTCGTTCCTTGAAGTGAACAACGGCCTGTGGGCGCGCGTGCGGGAAACGCTGCGGCGAGCGTACGCTTGGCTCGGCGGGCGCGACTACAAGGCGCCGCGGCTGATCCCGGCCTCGGCGCTCGTGGCCATGCTGCCGGGCAAGGCCTCGCCGGTCGTCTTCGGCGGCAAGATTCACACGCCCGACGACGTGCCCGAGCGCGTCTACCCCGAGCCGCTCGGCGAGGCGCTGCTCATCCTCGATTACGTCTTCCACATCCTCGAAGGCGGCGCGCGGGTGCGCGAGCCGCGGGGGCTCGATGAGTTCCACTACGCCCGCCTGTATGAAATCTCAAATCTCAAATCTGAAATCTCCAATGCGGGCCGCTTCGAGTACTGGCTGGCGCTCAAGGACGCGCTCGAGCCCAACCGGCGCAACCTGAACGCGCTCTACCGGGTTGAAGGGCAGGTGGACGAAGTGAAGAAGGAAGCGACGGTCGAGCTGCGCAAGACTGTCGGCTGGGGTGTGGACACCCGCCTGCGCGACGAAGTGCGCGAGCTGGCCGCCCTCCGCGGCCGCGGCTGGCGACGCGTGCGGCTTGACCGCCTGGTGGTGACCGACGGTGAGCGCCGCGTGGCCTTTGGCCGGCGCCTCACCCTGGGGCAGAAGCTGTATCGCTATACGCTGCGCGCCCGCGCCTGGGCGGAGCGGCAGATGGGCCGCTTCAGCTTCATCACCTTCTTCCTGCTGGCGTTTCTGCTCGCGCACGGGGTCAACCGTGTGCTCAACTTCGCCTTTGCGCGCTCGTTTCCTTTCCAGAACTGGTTTTTCGACTGGGCGCCGCTCACCATTCCGCTCGTGCTGTTTTTTCAGATGGTCTTGCTGGTACGCCTGATGGCGCGCGACATTCCCACCTGGATCGACAACCACTACCGCCACGAAAACCGCGCCGACAACATGGGCAGCCTCCGCCGCCTGCCGACCTAGCCACAACACCTTCAACTCGGCGGCATTTGCCGCTGGGCTGGACGGTGAGGACGAGCTGGTGACAACGGGACTAGGAGCGGAGGAGGCTGGAGATAATGCCGATAATGCCAAGGCCGAGGAAGACCACGGCGGCCAAGACTCCCTTGTCGAGCCAAGGACGGTCCAGTTCGAGAGCGGCGTCGTCAGGGTTTTGGGGGTTGTAATGCACGGTGATGCGTCTGCCCTCGGGATACTTCCGGACGAGTTCTTGCGCCTTGCTTTGGCTTGCGTAGGCGGTAACGTGGTCCAGGTAGACCCGGCTCGACTGATAGCTTCGACCCTCAACGGAGTAGGTGTAGGTGACCCTGGCATGCCAGGGCTCCTGCCGGATGTCGTCGTCGGTGGTTTTGGTCCAGTCTTCCCCTGGCAGCCTCGTTGAGCGCACGCTGGACTCGACGACGACGCCTTCGGTGGTCGACCACGCCTTGCTGGCAGCCCGCCTTTGTTGATATCCGCCTTCCAAGAAAAGCACCACGCCACCGATGAGGAGGAAAACGAAGGAGGCCTTCAATCTTCCTGACTTTTCCATCTTCTGCTGGCCCTCACCTTCTCGGAGTTGGGCGGCTCGGATTGGGATGCGCGCGGGCCTACGCGATAAGACTCCTTGGGTGCAGCGAATACCACGGCGGGCGGCTGCCGTCAAGCGCGTCTGTCCGAAGGCATGCCCAAGTTGTGCGCACGCCTAGACCAGCGTTTCGAGCACAAGCTTCGCGACGTGGCGGGCCAGCGTGGGCGCCGAGGTGAGCCCGGGCGAATCGATGCCGATGAGATGAATCACGCGCGGATAAGTTGGATCGCGGGTGACGATGAAGTCCTCGGGGCCGTGTTTTCCGGGCGGCGTCAGCTTGGCGCGCAAGCCGCTGAAAGCCGGCCGCAAGTCTTCGGGCCGAAGCTGCGGCAGCAACTTGTGTGCGCGCGCGCAGAAGGACTCGCGGGGCTCGAGGTCTCGCTCGTAGTCGTTCTTGTCCGTGACGTAGCGGGCGTTCGGCCCGAGCAGCAGCGTTCCCCACAGCGTTTTGGTTAAGTGCACGCCGAGCGACAGGCCTGTCGGGTCAGGCGTCGGATAGACGAGCGCGTTGACGAGGTGCGCCTTGGCGGGGGCCACTTCCCAGTATTCGCCGCGGCACGGATGAATCTTGTAACGGGTGAAGCCGAAGAGCGCCGCGATCTCGTCAGCGTGAAGTCCCGCGGCGTTCACCAGCACGCGCGCTTCGAGCTCGCCCGCTTGCCCGGCGCGGACCCGCACGAAGTCGCCTGCGGGGTCGACGTGTTCGAGCCGGGCGTCGGTGGCGAGATAGGCGCCGTGCCGCCGGGCCGCCGCGGCGTAGGCTTTGACGAGGTCCTCGCTCACGAGGAGGCCGGTCGAAGGCACGCGCAGGGCGGCGCGCCCGGCCACGTGCGGCTCGTGCTGGTGGAGTGTGGCGGCGGTTACGAGCTCCAGGCCTGCGACGCCGTTCTCGCGCCCGCGGGCAACCAGGGCGTGCAGTTGCTCCTCTTCCGCCGCGCTAGTGGCGACGATGAACTTGCCAGTGCGCTTGTGGGGCACGTCATGGGCGGCGCAGAACTCATAGGTCAGCCGGTTGCCGTCCACGCAGCAGCGCGCCTTGAGCGAGCCGGGCGCGTAGTAAATGCCGGAGTGAATGACGCCGCTGTTGCGGCTGCTCGTCACCATGCCGACGCGCGGCAAGGCCTCGAGCAGGAAGACGTCGGCGAGGCGCGGGGCGAGCTCGGCGGCAATCGCACAGCCGACAACCCCCCCGCCGACGATGATGACGTTCGCGCGCTCCATCGCTCACCCCCGCGCGCCGAACTGAAAAGGCAGGCGGAAGAGTTGCGAGAGGCGGCGGAGGGAGAAGTGGGGGCGCTCCAAACGATGGTGAGGCGCGTAGTCGGCGAACTCGCCGCCCAGGCGGCGCACGGCCCACATGCCGAGCTCACGCGCGGCGCGGATTTCGCTGTCGGCGCGGTCGCCGACTACGAGCACGCGGCGCGGGTCAGGCCCGCGGCCGAGCGCGCGTTTCAGGTAGCGCCGCTTGCCGCGACCTTGCAGCAGGCCGGTGAAGAAGACGCCGCTGATGTAAGGCGAGCAGTCGAGTCCGAGCACTCGGACTTTCGCGCGCTGGATGCGGAGCAGTCCAGCGGTCAAGACATAGATGCGGACGCCCTGGCGATGCAGCTGGCGCAGCGTGGGGCGCGCGTCGGCAAAGAGATGCAGCCGCTGGACGGGATAACTGAAGTAGGCGCGGTTGCCGGCGCGGGCCAGGCGCGCCGCGACGCGGCCGCGCAGGCCGAGCCGCGCCACCAGCCGTGCATCGAGCGTCTCGAGGTTGCGCTCCTCGCGGAAGAGGCGCAGCCGCAGCCGCACCAGGCGCGCGAGCGGGAGCTTGCGCTTGGCGTGGCGGTTCAGGCCGGCGCGGAGCAAGGCGCGGGCAGCATGCCGGTGCGCCGCCAGCACGCGCTGGCGGTGGCAGTCGTAGAGCGTGTCGTCGAGGTCGAAGACAACGGTGGTGATGAGCGGGCGCTTCATCTAGCGGCGACGCATGAGCAGGAGATAGACGCCGAAGGAAACCCCGAAGCCGACGAACCAAGCGTAGTTGAAGAGCGGGCGCATCGGCGGCAGAGCGAGCCCCGCCAGCGACACGGCGATGCCGGCGACGAGAGCGGCGACGGCGCGCGGGTTGAAGCCGTGCGTGAACTCATAGAAGCCGCGGCGCTCATAAAGGTCTTCCACCAGGATGATCTTCTTGCGCACCAGGTAGTAGTCGGCGATGAGCACACCGGCGACGGGCCCGAGCAGGCCCGAGTAACCCACGAGCCACTGCTCGATGTAGCTGCGGTAGTTGGCGAGCAGCGCCCAGGGCTGCATCAGCAGGCCGATGAGACAGGTCACGACACCGCCGAGCAGGAAGCTGATGCGGCGCGGATAGAGGTTGGAGAAGTCGTTCGCGGGCGAGACCACGTTGGCGGCCACGTTCACGTTCAGTGTGGCCACGAGCAGCGCCGCCATCGCCACTACGACGGCGGCGGGATGGCCAAGCTGGCTCAACACGACAACCGGATCCCACTCGGCCGCGCCGAAGATGACGACGGTGGCCGAAGTGACGGCGACGCCGAGGAAAGAGAACAACGTCATCGTAGCGGGCAGGCCAATGGCCTGTCCGAGCATCTGCTCGCGCTGGCCGCGGGCGAAGCGGGTGAAGTCGGGAATGTTCAAGGCCACCGTGGCCCAGAAGGCGACGACGCCGGTGAGCGAGGGGACGAAGAAGCGGAAGAACTCGCCAAAGGTCGTGAACCGCGAGGGCGCGGCCAGCATAGGTCCGAAGCCGCCGGCTTTCTGGTGCGCCCAGACGAGCAACACCAGGCCGATGACAAGCAGGAAGGGCGCGCTCACGCCGTGCAGGAAGCGGATGGTGTCGAGGCCGCGGACGATGACGTAGAGGTTGAGCAGCCAGAAGAGCCCGAAGCAGAGCACTTCACCCAGCCAGTAGGTGCGCCAGCCGGGCACGAGCGCTCCGAGCATAGCGTGCAGCGCCTGGCCGCCGATCCAGGTCTGGATGCCGAACCAGCCGCAAGCGACGAGCGCGCGCAGGAGCGCCGGGATGTTCGCGCCCAGCACGCCGAAGGAGGCCCGGGCGAAAACGGGGAAGGGAATCCCGTAGCGCGCGCCGGCGTGCGCGTTCAAGAGCATCGGAGCAAGCACGATGAGGTTGCCGAGGAAGATGGTGAAGAGCGCCTGCCTCCAGTTCATGCCGCCGGCGATCATCCCGCTCGCCAGCATGTAGGTCGGGATCTGGACGCTCATCGCCACCCAGAGCGCGGCGTAGTTGTAGGTGGTCCAGGTACGGCGCTCGCGGGGAACGGCGGCGAGGTCCTTGTTCCACAGCCAGCTCGGCGCCGCCGCGGGAGGTGCCTTCGCTGCGCTTGCTTCAGGCATGTTGAACGGCGGTGTCATCCCGAGGCCGACATCGGCGTGTCATCCTGAGCGAAGCGAAGGATCGTGCGATTCTTCGCTCCGCCCTGCAAGGTCGCCCTCAACCGCTTCTCTGCAACGGGCTCCGCTCAGAATGACAGGGGGGGCGTGGCGTGACAAGAGCGTCAGTAGAAGCCGGCTTCGCGCTTGCGTCCGGTGTAGTCCACGTAAACGACTTTGAGCTCGGAGTAGAAGTCGATGGCGACGTTGCCGGTCTCGCGTTCGCCCACCCCAGTCGCCTTGATGCCGCCGAAGGGCACGTGGGCTTCGCCGCCCGGCGTGGGCGAGTTGAGATGGACGACGCCGCACTCGATGCGCTCGGCGAACTCGAAGACGTAGTTGGCGTTGGTGGAAAAGATGGAGGCGGCCAGGCCGTAGCGGACGCCGTTCGCCACCCGCACCGCTTCGTCGAAGTCCTTGACGCGGATGACGGCCAGCACCGGCCCGAAGACTTCTTCCTGGGCGAGGCGAGCGTCGGGGGCGACGCGGTCGAAGATGGTGGGCGGGGTGAACCAGCCGCGGTCGTAGGCGCCGCCGCGCAGCCGCTCACCGCCGCAGATGAGCTTGCCTTCGCGCTTGCCGATTTCGAGGTACTCCTGGACTTTCTTGAACTGGGCCTCATCCACCGAGGGGCCGACGCCGGTGCCGGGCTCGGCGCCGTTGCCGACTTTCAGTTTGCGGGCGCGCTCGGCGAGCATCC
>MEKM01000173.1 GCA_001766965.1 Acidobacteria bacterium RIFCSPHIGHO2_01_FULL_67_28
TGATGGAAACCGCCGCGGCCACGGCCGACTGGCTGCGCCGCGAGCGCGGGCTGAAGGTGGGCGTGGTGCACGTGACCAGCTTCCGGCCCTTCCCCGGACGCCAACTGGTGGCGCTGCTGCGGCGCTGCCGTGGCGTAGCCGTCATCGAGCGGATGGACAACCCCCTGGCGCAGTCGAACCCGCTGGCCGCCGAGCTCAAGGCGGCCTTCGCCGACGCCGCCGTCGGCGCCGCCGGCTACCCCCAGATTGACAAGCTCCCGAACTTCTTCTGCGGCATCGCCGGGCTGGGCGGCCGCGACGTCCGCCCGGGCGACTTCGTCGCCGTGGCCGAGGCGCTGGCCGCGGGCAAGAACCAGCCATTCGTGCTCGGCATCCGCCACCCGCTGGCGCTCGAGCGCCGCGAAGACCCCGACGTGCGCCCGCCCGGAGCCTTTAGCATGCGGGGGCACTCCATTGGCGGCTTCGGCTCCGTCACCACCAACAAGGTCCTCGCCAACGTGGTGGGCGATTTGTTCGGCAAGCACGTGCAGGCCTTCCCCAAGTACGGCTCCGAAAAGCGCGGCCTGCCGACGAACTACTACCTGACGGTAGCCGACGAGCACGTCCGGCTGCACTGCGAGCTGAACCACGTGGATCTGGTCGCCGTGCACGACCTGAACGCTTTCGAGCAGGGCGACCCGCTGGCGGGGCTGGCCCGCGGCGGCGCCGTCTTCCTCAACACCGACAAGCCCCTGGAGCAGATCTGGGGGTCGCTGCCGCCGCTCCCCCAGCAGCGCCTCCGCGAGCTCGGCGCAAGGCTCTACGCGCTCGACACGCTCGCCATTGCGAGCGAGCTCGCCCCGGCGGCCGAGCTGCGCCTGCGCATGCAGGGCATCGCGCTGCTCGGCGCCTTTCTCCGCATCACGCCTCTCCGCGAAGAAAAGAAGCTCTCCGAGCAGGAGCTCTACCCGGCGGTGGAGAAGTCGCTCGAAAAGTATTTCGGCAAGCGCGGGCGCGCGGTGGTGGAGGCGAACTTGAAGGCGGTCACGCGCGGCTTCCGCGAAGTGCGCGAAGTTCCTGTGCCCGCCGCAGCCGAAGCGGCCGCGGCGGCGGCGCCGGTGCGCCTGCCGGTGCTCACCGGGCCCGCCGCGCCTGACGAGGGCGACGGCCGCCCGTTGCGCGCGGAGAACTTCTGCCGGGTGCTGGAGGCTTACGCCTCCGGCGGCGAAGAGGAGTTGGTCGCCGACCGCGACCTCGCCCGCAGCCTCATCGCCCCCGCCTCCAGCGCCCGGCGCGATTTCACTCATCTGGCGCCGGACATCCCCGAGTTTCTCCCTGCCCAGTGCGTCGGCTGCATGGAGTGCGTCACCGAATGCCCTGACAGCGCCATCATCGCCAAGGTCATCGAGCCGGCGCCGCTCGAGCAGGCCCTGGCCGCCGAGCCCAACGAAGCGCTGCGCGCGGAGTTGCGGCGGCAGTTCGTCGAAACCCAGAAGTTCCACACCCTGCCGCAAAAGAAGGGCGAGACCGGCGGGCTCTTCAGCCTGGTGATCGACCCGACCAAGTGCAAGGGCTGCGGCGAGTGCGTCGTCGTCTGCGGCAGCCACCAGGCCCTGCGCATGGTGAAGAAGTCGCCCACGGTGCTCGGCTGGCACCAGAAGTCGACCGCGTTCCTGCACAAGCTCCCGGCCACGCCCAAGCGCTTCCTCTCGGAGAAGGCGCTGGCCGACCTGATGCTCTCCGACGAAGCCTGGCTCTACGCCGGCGGCGCCGGCTCCTGCATGGGCTGCGGCGAAGCCACCGCCCTGCGCATGCTACTGGCCGCCACCGGCTTCGTCCACGGCCGCGACAACATCGGCCTGGTCGCCGCCACCGGCTGCAACAGCGTCTTCGGCTCCACCTACCCGTACAACCCCTTCTCCGTGCCCTGGACGAACTCGCTCTTTGAGAATCCGGCCACCGTCGCCATGGGCATCCGCGGGCGCTGGGACCAGTTGGGCTGGCAGGGGAAGCGCCTGTGGGTACTCGGCGGCGACGGCGCCATGTACGACATCGGCTTCCAGGCGCTCTCGCGCCTGCTGGTCTCCGGGATGGACGTCAAGGTTCTGGTGCTCGACACCCAGGTCTACTCCAACACCGGCGGGCAGGCCTCCGGCTCGACCTTCGTCGCCCAGGAAGCCAAGATGGCCGCCTTCGGCAAGGAGGGCACGGGCAAGGTGGAGCGGCGCAAGGAGCTCGGCCTCATCTGCGCGCTCCACCCGAACGTCTTCGTGGCCCAGACCACCCCGGCGCACATCAACCACTTCTACCGCGCCGTGATGGAGGCGAACGCTTTCCCCGGGCCGGCGGTGGTCATCGCCTACAGCCCCTGCATGCCCGAGCACGGCATCGGGGACGACCGGGCGGCGGAGCAGGCGAAGCTGGCGGTCGAATCGCGCGCCTTCCCGCTCTTCGTCTACGACCCGCGCAAGGGCGAGCGGATGAAGGAACGCTTTGATTTGAAGAGCAACCCGGCGATCAAGGAAGACTGGTACGTCAACCCGAAGACGAACCAGCCGGTTGACTTCATCGCCTTCGCCCGCACCGAGGGGCGCTTCCGCCGGCACTTCGACGCCGACGGAAATCCTTCCGAGGCGCTGAAAGCCGGGCAGGACGACCGCTTGAAGAACTGGCGCCTGCTGCAGGAGCTGGCGGGGCTTCGCTAGAGGAGGACAGAGTTTAGAACCAAACCGGGGCTGAACAAAGGACACGAAGCCATGAAGCCATGGCACGCCATCTTCGGACTGACCTTGGTTGCAGCCGGCTTTCTCTTTGATTTTGGTTTTGTGACCACCACAAGCAACTTCCGGGCGCTGCAAGAGAATCCGGCGGCCTACTTGAGCTCGTGGAGCAAGTACGCCTATGAGTTGACGAGGCTCTATCTTTTCGTGCTGGGCTTCCTGAATCTTGCCTTTGCCTTGCTCGTTCCGTGCGTGAAGGCTTCCGCAAGAAGGCAAGCTGTGGTTTCGGGCTTGCTGGTGGGGGGCTCCGTACTCTTCCTAATCGGGGGGTTTTGGGAAGCGCGGAGCGGGCCTGCTTTTGAATGGGAACCGGCTTGCTACGTCCTGACCGCCGGGCTCGCAGCCATCCTACTTAGTTTGGGAGCGCAAGTGTACCTGCTGGCGCAGCTGCGTGGCGCCATGGGAGGCCGCGGTTCGATCGGCTGAGGAACTGGCGCCTGCTGCAAGAGCTGGCGGGTCTGGGCTGAGACGCTGGAGGAAGAGCAGATGACCGAGCGCTACACCCGGCGTGAGTTTCTGGGAACTGTGGCGCAAGTGACGGGAACCCTGGCTGCCGCCACGCTCCTCCCGCAAGCGGCCGGGGCCACGCCGCTTCCGCAACGCGTGCTGGGGCGCACCGGCACGCGGGTGTCCATCCTCGGATTGGGCTTTGGGCCTTTAGGCCTTGCTCCCTACTCGCCCGCGGAACTCCTGGCGGTGGCCGAGGCGGCGCTCGACGAGGGCGTCTCCTACTTTGACCTTCAGCCGGACTACGGCGAGGCCGAGCGACACTTGGCGCCACTGCTGCAGCGTCGCCGGAGAGACGTCTTCTTGGTCACGAAGACGTGGGAGCCGACGCGGGCGGCCGCGCTCGCGTCCCTGGAAGAGAGCCTCCGCCGCCTGCAGGTGGAGTATCTCGACGCCGTCCTGCTGAACAACGTCGGGCTCCTCGACCTCGGCCAGCTGCTGGCCCCGGACGGGGCCGTGGCGGGACTGAAGGAAGCGCAGAAAAAGGGGCTGGTGCGTTTCCTCGGTGTCAGCGGGCACATGCGTGCCGCCGCCATCCTCCGCGCACTGGGCACAGACGAGTTCGATATCGCCATGGTGCCTATCAATTTCGTGGACTGCCATACCTACGACTTCGAAGCCAAAGTTCTGCCCGTGGCCGCCAAGCACGGTGTGGGCCTCGTAGGGATGAAGGTGCTGGGGGGCGCCGTCGACTACAGCACCCGCCAGCAGTGCGCCCTCCTGCCCGGCGAGGACCACGATCTGGCCATCCGTTACGCCCTGGCTGTCCCCGGCGTGGCCTGTGCCGTCATCGGCTGCAAGAACGTCGAAGAGATGCGGCTGGCCGCGCAGGTTGCCCGCCGCTTTCGGCCCTTAAGCCCCGAAGAAAATGAATTGGTCTGGGCCCGGGGCCAGGCGTTGGCCGCCCAGTGGGGCCAGCACCTGGGAGAGGTCTAGGAATGTTTTCAGCAGGAAAACTACGGGGATGAAGAAAGGAACCAAATCATGAAACGAACTGTTTTCTTCCTACTTGTCGTTGTCTTGACCGGCAGCCTGATTGTGTTCGCGCAAATGCGAGGCGGGGGCGGGCAGCGGGGCGGCGGCCCGCAGATGTCGGGCCCGCAGCATCATCCCGACCCGCACCACGGCCAAATGCAACAGCAGCAGGAGCGGCAGCAGAGCCGGACGCACGAGTGCGAGCACTCGTGCGTGAAGGCGCGCGAGGAAGCGCGGCACCTCGAGCGCTACTGCGAAGCGAGCCGCTTCGACCCGGCCACCGCCCGGCAGCTCGGGCGGCAACTGGGTGAGCGCCTCCAGGCGATGGAGGAGCACCACAGTGCCCTGCGCGAGCGGCTCTCGGCCGCCGAGCGCGAGCGCGAGCAGAAGCGTCTGGAAGCGATGGAGGCCTCCCAGCAGCGCTGGCGCGGCGCCCTGGCGGAGGTGGAGCGCGAGCTCGAGAAAGAAACTCCCAGCCGCGAGGCCCTGCGCCGCCACGCCCGCAGCCTCAACAAGGAGCTGAAGAAGTTCCAGAAGGAGATGCACGCGCTGGAAGATTCGCTGGGCGATTAGGGCGCAGCCGGGGGCGGGAGCAGGAGGGTGCCATGCAGGCCATCGTTGTCGAGCGCGTCATGCACGACCATGTGGAGATGCACGCCCGGCTCTCGGACTGGGAGGCGGCGCTGGGGTTGCTGGCTTCGCCCGCCTTCGCCGAGTCCCAGCGCGGCCTGCAGCAACTCTGGAAGCTCGTGCCCTTCTTCGAGAAGGAAGTGGCCCGGCACTTCCGCGAGGAAGAGAACGACCTCTTCCCGCTGATCGAAGCCGAGCACGCCGCGAGCCACCCCGCGCTCACCCGCTTCGCCGGCGAGCACGCCGAGTTCAACCGGCAGTGGCAAGCCTACAAGCGCGAGCTGCTCTACTGCGACGCCGTGGGCGAGACCCACCGCGTGCTCGAGCTCGGCCGCGCCATCGTCCAGTTGCTCCGCCAGCACATGAGCCGCGAAGAGGCCGAGCTCCTGCCCCTCGTCGTCAAGAGTTGAGTCCCCCCTCATCCGGTAGCGCAGGATGGCCGCAGGCCTTCCTGCGGCTTTTTCCAGAGCAGCCGCGGGTACCCTTGCCCTCGCTCCGCTCAGGCGGCGGGAACCCGCGCTACCGTTCTTCGTCTTAGGTCGCCGCGGATGGCGGGATGAACCCGCCGCTACACCGACCAGCGCGGGGTTGTCGGGGGCGGCGAATGCGGCTATACTGCCGTTTTCCCCGGGGAGGCCGCAGCCCGTCCTTGTGCGCCTCCGCGAGAAGCGCAAACCCGAGTCGAAGAACCCTAGGGAGGAAACACGATGGCTCTGATGTTCATCAACAGCGAGAGCGTGCCGGCCAAGAGCGGGAAGACCTACGAGGTCAAGAACCCGGCCACCGGCGAAGTGGTGGACACGGCCGCTAAAGGCGGCGGGGAGGACGTCGACGCGGCGGCGGCGGCGGCCGAAGCCGCCTTCCCCGCCTGGCGCGACACTGCCCCGGAAGCCCGCGGGCGGCTGCTCTTCAAGGGCGCCGAGCTGGTGCGGCAGAAAGTGGACGAGCTGGCCGTGCTCGAAACCAAGGAGCAAGGCAAGCCCGTCGCCGAAGCCAAGCGCGAGATCGAGCACTTCCTCCACGGCATC
>MEKM01000174.1:0-2642 GCA_001766965.1 Acidobacteria bacterium RIFCSPHIGHO2_01_FULL_67_28
CGCCCGCCGCAGCCGCCGCGCCGGCACGCGCTGCTCGACCAGCTGCTTCACCGTGCGCAGGCTGATGAGGTCGCCGAAGCGGTAGAACTTCTCGCCCCAGCCCGTGCGCGGCTCGACCAGACGCAGCCGCTCCCAGTAGGCGAGTTGCTTCGACGAGATATTGAGGATGCGGAGGATTTCGCGCCGGGTGAACCGCTCCATCGCCCCGCTATTCTACCGCTTTTTGAGGGCGGGTTTGGCGACGGCCACTGCCTCCGCGGCTTTCTCGGCGGGCGCGCCCGCGGCGCGCGCGGGCGGCTTGCGAAATCCCGCCCTGGAGGCAAGTGTAGCGGCGGGTTTACCCCGCCTATGGATGGCGGCGTAAAGCCGTCTCTAGCAGCGATGCCCCTGGGGGATGGCTCTCCCCTCGACCCCCAATGCGTTATGCGTTCAGAACGCATTAGAACGCATGGGAAGGCCATCCCAGGGAGCGTCCCCCAGGGGCTAGAGCCCTTCGCACAACCCTCTTTCGGCACGACTGAAGTCGCGCCCTCCCGAAAAGGTGGCATGGCCGCGCTCAGTGTAGAATCGCGGCATGGGGCGATTGGAGGAGTACCGCCGCAAGCGCCGCTTCAACCGGACGCCGGAGCCGCCGCCGAAAAAGGCGCGCCCGATTCGGGCGCGCCCGGCGGGTAAAGGCTAGGGCGCGACGGCGTAGAGGTCGAGGATGCTCGCCCAGCGGGGGCCTTCGAGCAGGCGGCGGTAGAGCGCGGTCAGCCACGCGGGCCGCCCGGTGCGCACCGGCATCGGCGTCTCCCAGTGACGTACCTCGAACCCGGCGCGCTCGACGAGCCGCGCGAGCGTCGCCGGAGTGAAATACCAGAGGTGGTGCAGGGCGGCGTAGTGCCGCCAGCGGTTGCGCTTCAGCCCCAGGCGGCTCTGCCAGCTCTTCAGCCGCGGGCCGACGCCGGCGAGGTTCGGCACGCTCACGTAGAGCACGCCGCCGGGCGCGAGCAGTTGCCGCACGCGGGTAAGCTCGGCGAGCGGGTTCTCGGTGTGCTCGAGGACGTGATGGAAGCGCGCGGCGTCGAAGCGCGCCCCGCCGAAGTCAATCTCCGCGAGTCGCCCCGGCCAGAGCCGCGCGCCGGTCGCGCGCGCGCCTTCGCTCAAGACGATGTCCGTGCCGGCCGCCTGCCAGCCGCGCGCCGCCGCCGCGCGCAGGAAGGCGCCGGCGCCGCAGCCGACGTCGAGCAACGAACCTCGCCCACCGCGCAGCGCTTCGATGCGCTCAAGCTGGCGGCTGAACTGCGCCTGCTTCGCGGGCGTCAGCTCGCCCGCGGCCTCGCCCAGGTCGCCGTACTCGCGCTCATAGACCCACTCGGCGAGCTTGGCAAACGGCGGCCGCGGGCTCTGGAACTCGAGCCCGCAGCGCGGGCAGCGGGCAAGATGAAACCCTTGGTGGTCAGTGGCGAAGCGGACGGGCTCGATCTCGCAGAGCGGGCAGCGCACCGGCTCGCGCTCGGTCAAGGCCTGCTCGACTTCGGCGCGCGGCCGGCCGAACAAAGGCGCCGGCTTTTCGGGAGCGTTCACGGGGACTCGCCCGGAATGGTAGTGGAGGAGGGAGGCCGAGGCAAGCCGCGCGCCTAGAAGGCGCCTTTCTTGCGCACCGCGGCCTTCTTGTCGGCGCGGCGGGCGGAGGCCTTCTCGACCCGCATGAAGGCCTGCTTGAATACGACCAGCATCGGCCCTTCCTGCCCGGTGCGCACCATCTGCTCGACCGCGCGCGGGTCAATGGGCTCGGTGACCATCATCCCCGCCTTTTCCAGGCGCAGGATGGGCGGGTGGTCGGGGCCGAAGGGCGGGTCCACCACCGCCACGATGTCGTCAAAGCCCTGGCGGCGCCGCGCCACTTTCACCATCTCGTTCAGGCGCTTCAGCCATTCTTCGGGAAAGCGTTTCATCGCATCGCTCGCGTGAGGCTGTGGGCGGCGCTCGACAGTCTAGCAGAACGCCTCTCGCGCCACAACGCCGGCCGGGTAACGGCGACGAAGGCGAAGTTTGCCTTCGTCGTCGGCGCTTGGGAAAAACCGACGAGGAACGCAAAAGGCGCGTTCCTCGCCGCTACCAGGAGAGAAGGGAAGGGGGGTGCCCCACCCTTTGGTGTGTAAGGGTGGGGGAATGGAAAATTGACACTGCCGGAGGCGTTCCCTAGAATGGAACGCCAGTCCAGCACCGGGGCCTACGACCCTGAACCATTCCGAGCCCAACGCGCCGCCCGCCGTCCCGTCGGCTGCCGCCGCCGTCGCGAGCGCCGGCGTGACCCTGCAGGGGGTTGAGCGCCTGAAGTCGCTGGCGCGGCTGGTGCTGGCCGCGTCGCTGGGACTCGCCTTCCTGCTCGCCCCGCCCCGCGGCACGCCGCTTTACTGGGTGGCGCTCATCACTTTCGCGCTCTACTTCGTCTACGCCTTCGTCGTCCTGGTCTTCCGCCGCCAGTTGATGGACCGGGGAGCGCGCGCGGCCACGCTGGCGGGCGACGCGGCGGCGCTGGTGGTGGTGTTGCTGCTCGGGCCGAACCTGCCGGCGGCCTTCCTGCTCTTCTTCGTCTACTTCACTTTGGTGGCGGGGTTGTGGCGGGGCTGGCGGGCGGCAGCGCTGCTAAGCCT
>MEKM01000174.1:2656-8422 GCA_001766965.1 Acidobacteria bacterium RIFCSPHIGHO2_01_FULL_67_28
GAAAGCTGGCTGGTGGTGTCGGGACTCCTCGTGGCCGGGGGACTCGTCGGCGCGGTGGCCGAGCGGCAGCGAGGCCAGCTCGAGCGCGCCGCCGTCATCGAGCACTTCGCCGCCCTCTTGAGTCTCGACGCCGGCTGGCCGGAGCCGGCCCGGCGCTGGCTGGCCGCGCTGGCCGAGCGCTACGAAGCCGCGCGGGCGCTCCTCGCCTATCGCGATCCCGAGTCCGACCGTGTCCTGCTCTGGGTCTTCCGCGGCGGCGCTTTCGAGGAACAGGACCGCCCGCCCCGCGACGCCCACGAGTTCCTGCTCGACAAAGAGCCGCGGGCCTTCCTCGCCGCCGACCTGCCGGCGCGCTTTGCCGAAGAGTTTTCCCCGCGCGGCCTGATGAGCGCGCCGCTGGCGGCCGGGGGCGGCCCGGGGCGGCTGTTCCTGCTCGACCGGGCGCGGGGCGCGTTCACGCTGCCGCAGCTCGAAGACCTCGGGCAGCTGCTCGCCGGCCTCGAGCCCGGCCTCACCAACTTGCTCCTCATCCGCAGCCAGATCGCCCGCGCCGTTGACCTCGAGCGCGACCGCATCGTCCGCCACCTGCACGACGGCGTCGCCCAGACCCTGGCCAGCGTCGAGATGCAGCTCAACGTCTACCGCCGGCTGCTGGCGGAGAACCCGGCGAAAACCGCCGAAGAGCTTGCCGGCCTGCAAACCGTGGTCAAGCAGGAGCAGGAGGAGCTGCGGCGTTTCCTGCGCACGCTGAAGCCCGTGCGCGTGCCGGCCACCGAGCTCGGCCGCTGGATGTTCGCCCACTGCGCCCAGTTCGAGCAGGAGACCGGCATCGAGGTGGACTTCTGGGCCGACCCGGTAAACGCGGCGCTCCCGGAAGGCATCTGCCGGGAGGTGTTCTGGATCCTGCGCGAGGCGCTGCACAACGTCCAGAAGCACGCCCGCGCCCAGCACGTGATGGTGCGGCTGCGGCAGGACGACTCTTTCCTGCGGCTGCTGGTGGACGACGACGGCTGCGGGTTCTCTTTCACCGGCACCTATTCGCAGCGGGCGCTGGAGGAGCAGGGCCTGGGACCGGTCTCGATCGGCGAGCGCACCCGGGCGCTGGGCGGCACGCTGACGATTGACTCCAGCCCCGGCAGCGGCTCGACGCTGCGGGTGGATATCCCCCTGACCTAGACGCCATGGCCAAGTCCCCCTCCAAGGCGAGCATCCGGGTGCTGGTGGTGGACGACCACCCCATCTTCCGCGACGGCCTCTGCAAGCTGCTCGAGGCTGAAGACGACATTACCGTGGTCGGCCAGGGCCGCAGCGGGGCCGACTGCCTGGCGCTGGTCGAGAAGCTCAAGCCCGACGTGGTCCTGCTCGACCTGAAGATGCCCGACCAGGACGGCCTGGGGGTCTTGCGGGAGCTGGCCGAGCTGGGCACGGGCGTCCGCGCCATCGTCCTGACCGCCAGCGAGGACGAGCGCGACTACGTCGAAGCCGTCCGCCGCGGCGCCCGCGGGCTGGTGCTGAAGCAGATGGCCACGGCGCGCCTGCTCGAAGGCATCCGCAAGGTCCACCGCGGCGAGCTGTGGATTGACCAGCGGGTGGCGGCGGATGTCCTGAAGGTTGCCGGACGCCCCGCCCCGGGCGAGCTGCTGACGGCCCGCGAGCAGCAGGTGGTAACCCTGGTGGCGCAGGGCTTCCGCAACAAGGAGATCGCCGAGAAGCTGTCGTTGAGCGAGCAGACCGTCAAGAACCACCTGCACGCCATCTTCGACAAGCTGGGGGTTTCGGACCGGCTGGAGCTGGCTCTCTACGCCCTGCATCACCGCCTGGCCGGCTAGTGCCGTTCCAACTTCTTTCCGCCCACGGACTCGACCCCCGGTGCGGCGGCATGGAGCTATGCTCTTGGGAGGGACAGTTAGGTTCTGAATAGTTGGAACGGCACGAGTAGGAAAAAAGGGGCAGTACAAAAGTACCCCGCCGCTGTGACTTCCGCTCTATTGTCCGCCGCCCGGGGTGTTCTTAGACTCGTAGGCGACCGTAGGGACTTTCCAGTACGGGAGGCCACGGCGATGGCGGACCGACGCGACGGACAACGCTTCCCGCTGCGCCTGCGAGTGGACTGGGGCGCGGCCGACCGGCCGGACGCTTCTCTCCAGCCGGGAGAAACCTTTGACATCAGCGCCAGCGGCCTCTATGTGCGCGGCGAAGCCAGCGCCCCGGCCGCGGGCAGCCCCGTCGAGTTGAGCGTGCGCCTGCCGCTGCTCGACCCGCACTGCCCGGTGGATTTGCGCGGGCAGGGACGCGTGGTCCGCATCGACCAACTGGACGGGCGCCGGGTCGGCGTGGCCGTGAGTTTTGATCGCATCGAGCTGAAGGCCGACGACTGGGAGTCGCTGACCTAGCTCACGAGCTTGCTCTTGCCCACAGGCGATGGAGGTGGGTGAGAACGGGCCGGGGACACCGGGATCGCCCTCCCCCGGAATTCCCCGGCCCGTTTTATTTTTGCGCCGGAAAGATTGCCGCCCGCCGGAGTTTTCGGTATGATGCCGGCGCACTCCGGGGGAGAAGAGATCGCGTCATGGTGGATCAAGCCGCTTCCGCGCAACCCGGCCCGCCGACGGGCGCCGACCGCCGCACCGCCAAGCGCGTTTCCCTCGTCACCCAGATCCGCACCGGTGTGGGCGGCGAGACCCTGGTGGGATACTCGAAGGATATCTCGACCGGGGGCGTCTTTGTCGAAACCGAAGACCCGCCGCAGAAGGGCACCGAGGTCACCGTCCGCTTTCGCCTGACCGAGGAGGCTCCCATCCTGGAAGTGCGCGCCGTCGTCGCCTACCGCATGACGGGCGAGGGGATGGGGCTGCGCTTCCTCAATCCGCCCGCCGAGCTCCTGCGCGTCATCGAGGAGTTCGCCGCCCAGCAGTAATCCGCCACCGCTCGAGTTTCGAGTTTCGCTTTTCGAGTTTCGTTCCCCTGTCCTGAAGGGGCGACCCACCCTATTCGGTGGCAGGCGGGGTGTGCGCCGGGCGCACGCTGCGGGTCGGCCGAGTGCGCGAGCGGCGCGGCGGGTGGAAGCGGACCAGGGCGTTGCGGTGCAGGTGCAGGTGGTCGCCGCGGGCGAACCAGACGACCAGGTGCCCGCTCTTGTCTTCCAGCCGGAAGCGCAGGGCGCGGCGGCCGAGGGCGACGTCTTTGATGTCGTCGGTGAAGCCGGGGTCGTCGCCGTGGCTTTCGCCGCAGGTTTCGCAGCAGCACTCGAGCTTCTCGCCGGAATCGAACACCAGGTAAAGCTCGGTGCCGCGGCGGTCGAGCCGGTCCACGCGGCGCGGGGCGACGTAGCGGTTCAGGTACTCGAGCGCACAAACGCGCTCGCCCGGCTCGGGGCTCGCGGCTTTCAGCCAGTGCAGGCCGTGCTCGCAGATGCCGGCTGTCTTGCCCGACGATGATTTCGCACTGCCCATTCTTTCTCCCACTCCTTGCCCAAACGCAGCGAAACTCGAATCCCGAAGCTTCGGGAGAAAAGCGAAAACCGGGACGGCGAGTTTCGAATTTCGTTTTTCGAGTTTCGTTCCCTCTGGTCGGGGCGGTGGGATTTGAACCCACAGCCTCCTGCTCCCAAAGCAGGCGCGCTACCAGGTTGCGCCACGCCCCGGCCGGGAACAATTGTACACGAGGCGCCGGGCAGAAGGTACAAGGCAGATTCACCGCAGAGGACGCAGAGAAACCCTGGAGAGCAACCAGTTACCAGACACTAGTTACTAGTCACCGTCCCTAGCGCTTTTTCTTGGCGGCCTTGGCTGGCCTGGCCGCTTTGGGGGCAGCGCCACCCGCGAGGCGGAAGACCCGCAGCGTCGAGATGCGGGCGTTCTGTTTGATCTCGAGCCGCGCCCCGCTGACGCTAAGCAGGATGGTGAGCGGACTGATCTTTCCGCGCAGGAAAAGCGCGGGGTGCTCGGCCCCGGCGCGCAGCAGGCGCTCGTGGGGCTCGAGCAAGGCGATTTCGTCCTCGGCCAGCTCCAGGGCCTCGTTGAACTCGACCAGGTAGGCGCCGTGCACCAGCGTCCACCACTGGTAGCGGTCCTGGGAATGTTTCTGGTGGCTGGGGACGGGGTGGGGCTCGGCGGGGACGTATTCGCTGCCGCCGAAGTCGACCGCGCCGGTGGGGTTCATGCTGTAGAGCTGCTTGGCGGTCAGCTCCACCGCATAGGCGTGAGTCTGCAGCTCGGCTTTGATGAGGTTGCGAACCCGCTGAAGCGCTTCTTTGCCGCTGACCAGTTGCATCGGGCCGTCCTCCTGCGCGAGGTGTCCGGGGGTGCGCGCCACTATAGCGCGTTGGGCTGCGCCCGTCCAGTCTTGCCCGCGGCGGTTTGACAACGCCGGGAGCCGGGGCTAGGATGGTTTGGCCGCCAGCCGTTCCTGCCGCAGATCCGCGCTCCTCTTCCGTAGGAGAGACCCTATGAGTGCGTCTTGGCAGGTGCATTGGATTTCGAGCGTGCTCGCCCGCCGCGAGCTTTCCCGCCTGGCGCCGGACATCCTGATCCGGACCCTTCTCATCGTGGGCGTGGGAGAGTTCCTGGCGATGGTTGTCTTCGGGCTCTTGCACGTGCGCTGGGGGCTCTGGGCCGCCCTGCTGGACGTCTTCGTGTTGACCCTCGTGACCTCCGGCCCCCTCTATTGGTTCGTGCTCCGCCCGGCGGCGCAGCTCGCCACCCGGGCGGCGGCGGCCTCCGCCGAGGCTCACTTTCAGGCGGTGGTGGAAGCGGTGAGCGACGCCATCCTGGTCACCGACGCCGCCGGCGCCATCGCCTTTGTCAATCCCGCCGCCGAGCCCATGTTCGGCTTCGAGTTGAAGAAGCTTCTCGGCTGGCCTCTCTCCGTGTTGCTTCCCCGGGGGACGAGGCCGGGGAGGACGGAAGCGGAAGGCTGCCGGCAAGACGGCAGTCGTTTCCCCGCCGAGGTCTCCACCCGCGTGGCGGTTGTCGGAGGACAGGAGTACCGGGTCACCGTCGTCCGCGACATCACCCGGCGCCGGGAGGCGGAGTGGGAGCTGGCGCGGCTGGCCTCCTTCCCGCGGCTGGATCCGAACCCGATCCTCGAGTGCGACGCCGAGGGCCGCGTCACCTTTACGAATCCCGCCGCCATCCGCCTGCTTCAAAGCCTGGGTGGCCCCGAGCCGATCGCCCGCCTCCTGCCGGCCAACCTGCCGGAGCTGGTGCGGGGTTGCCTCGGAGGCTGTGACGACAACTGCCGGGCAGAAACCGTGGTGGACACCCGGACGCTGCTGTGGTCATT
The DNA here is from genome assembly GCA_001766965.1 of Acidobacteria bacterium RIFCSPHIGHO2_01_FULL_67_28. GTDB lineage: Bacteria > Acidobacteriota > Terriglobia > Acidiferrales > 2-02-FULL-67-57 > 2-02-FULL-67-57. The sequence goes on from MEKM01000174.1 coordinate 7,940, forward strand.
CCATCCGCTCCCGGACCTTCAGCGCGTGCGCGTTTACGGCATCGACATCACCCAGCGCAAGCGCGCCGAAGAGGCGCTGCGCGCCAGCGAAGAGCGCTACCGCACCCTGGCCGAGAGTGCGCCGGACGCCATCTTTGTGGTGGACCGTGCCGGGGTGTTCCAATATGTCAACAGGTTCGCCGCCGCCCAGCACCGCCGGAAACCCGAGGAGATGGTCGGCCGGTCAGTGCAGGAATTTTTCCCGCCCGAGATCACCGCGCGCTGGGAACGGGGCTTGGCCAACATGGCTCGAACCGGCGAGCTGATCTTCGAAGAGGAGAAAGTCCCGATCGGCGGCGCCGAGTTGTGGTTGAGCACCAAGGTGGTGCCGTTGCGCGACGCCACCGGAGAAGTCACTGCCGCCCTCGGCATCTCCCGCGACATCACTGAGCGCAAGCGCGCCGAAGAAGCCCTGCGGGAAAGCGAGGAGCGCTTCCGGCAACT
>MEKM01000174.1:8441-8633 GCA_001766965.1 Acidobacteria bacterium RIFCSPHIGHO2_01_FULL_67_28
GCAACTGGTCGAGACCCTGCCCGTGGCCGTGCGCGTGATTCAAGACGGAAAAGTCGCCTTCACCAACCCCACCGGCGCCACCCTCTACGGGTACGAAAGTCCGGCCGAGATCATCGGCGTCGATGCTTTTGTTTCTGTTTCGGAGCAGGACGCGCCCAGGCTGCGCGAGTTCATGCAGAAGCGTGCGGCGGG
>MEKM01000174.1:8647-10119 GCA_001766965.1 Acidobacteria bacterium RIFCSPHIGHO2_01_FULL_67_28
CCCGTTTTGAGTTTCGCGCCCGCCGGCGCGATGGTTCCGAGTTCCCGGCCGACGCGGTGGTGACGCGCATCTGCTACCGCGGCCAGCCCGCCAGTCTGGCGGTGCTGCTCGACCTCACCGAACGCAAGCGCCTGCGCCTGTTCGAGTCCTTGCTTCCGGTCTGCTGCCTGTGCGGCAAGGTGCGCGACGACACCAAGAAGAAAACCGGCCAGCCTCCCTGGCGGCCGCTCGAGGAATACGTCGTTGAGCACTCCGACGCCGACCTCACCCACACTTTCTGCCCCGACTGCTACCGCGTCTACCGCGAGCGTGAAGGGCTGCCGCCCGCCGAGCCGCCGGAGTCCCTCTAGCTCGGCCTGCCCGCTCCGCCCCGGCTGTAGTATGCTTTTGGGGTTGGGCGCGGGCGCGAGGAACGGGAGGAGCTTATGAAGAAGTCAACCAGCATCGGAATCCTCGTCCTGGCGGCGGCCAGTCTGGCGGCGGGGCAGGCGGGAGAGAGTCTGGACGCCGCCACGGTGAAATACCCGGCGGGCTACCGCTCCTGGGCGCATGTGAAGTCAATGGTGATTCAGCCCGGGCATCCGCTCTACGATTCATTCGGTGGCATGCACCACATCTATGCCAATCCGCCCGCCCTCGAGGCTCTGAAGTCGCGCCGGCCGTATCCCGACGGGGCGGTGCTGGTCTTCGATCTCCTCGAGACGCGCGCCGAAGAGGAAGCCATCATGGAAGGCCCGCGCAAGCTCGTGGGCGTGATGGAGAAGAACTCCAAGAAGTTCGCCGCCACCGCCGGCTGGGGCTTCGAAGGCTTCCGGGGCGACACCGAGGAGCGGCTCGTGACCGACTCCGGCGCCGCCTGCTTCCAGTGCCACGCCACCCAGAAGCAAGCCGACTACGTCTTTTGCCTGTACCGCAAGTGACCGGATGAGGATCACCGAGGAGCAACTCAAGGCCAAGCTCGCCGAGGCCGCCGGCGGCGCGCCGCTCGTCGCCTGGGGTTACGGCTACATCGGCCCGTCAACCTACGCCGTCTGGGCCTGCGCCCTGGTGGTCGGGCTGCTGGGCGCGGCCATCGGCTGGTTCACGTTCAAGAGCTGGCTGGTGGCTGCGGGCGCGGTGGTCTTCGCCGTCGTGGTCTACTTACTGCTGCGCGCGCGGGTGAAGTTCTGCCTCGTGGGCGTCAGCTCCAAGCACTTCATCTGCATCGACCACCAGGGCGGGCGCTTCCTGCCGCCGGCCTTGCAGGGCTTGAGCGCCATCCAGTTCCCCAAGCTCATCGAGAAGGACCTCTCCACCATCCTCCACTACGTCCTGGGTGACGGCACCATCAACGACGTCCGCTTCCAAAACTTCCGCGGCCTCGCCGACAACCGCCGCGCCGCCTTTCGCGTGAAGCAGGCGGTCCTCGAGAACGTCTACCGCGAGCCCGCCTGGGGCGTCGCCCGCGAAGGCGAAGTCATCAAGTAGCCTGC
>MEKM01000175.1 GCA_001766965.1 Acidobacteria bacterium RIFCSPHIGHO2_01_FULL_67_28
CGATGATGCCCGCTTCGACAAGAAAAATCAACAGCAGGCAAATGCAGATCCCTCGCTGCGCTCGAGATGACAGAGCTGCGAGTCAGCGCTTGCGGCGGGGAGCGGCCTTCCCTGCCCGGGTGCGAGGCTTGGCAGGGTTGGCGGCGGAATGGACTGCCGGCGGAACCAGTTCCGCCAGAGACTGGTGCGGGAGGAAGGCGGGAACCAGCAGGCCGCCGATGTCCTTCGCTTCGACAAGAAAAATCAACAGCAGGCAAATGCAGATCCCTCGCTGCGCTCGAGATGACAGAGCTGCGAGTCAGCGCTTGCGGCGGGGAGCGGCCTTCCCTGCCCGGGTGCGAGGCTTGGCAGGGTTGGCGGCGGAATGGACTGCCGGCGGAACCAGTTCCGCCAGAGACTGGTGCGGGAGGAAGGCGGGAACCAGCAGGCCGCCGATGTCCTTCTGCTTCAGGGCGCGGACGCGGTCGCGCAATTGCGCGGCACGCTCGAACTCGAAGCGCTTGGCGGCCTCGCGCATCTGCTCGTCCAGCTTGACGATGACTTCCCGCAGCTGTTCTTCGCTTTTGATCTCTTCGAACTCGGTCTCTTCGAGCGGCACGGTGGCGAAGTCGGCTTCGACCATCTGCGCCAGAGCCATGTCGATGGGCTTGACCACGCTCTCCGGGGTGATGCCGTTTTCTTCGTTGAAGCGGAGCTGGATTTGCCGGCGGCGGCCGGTCTCGTCGAGCGCCTGCCGCATGGAGTCGGTCATCGTGTCGGCATAGAGCAGCGCCGTGCCGCGGATGTGCCGCGCGGCCCGGCCGATGGTCTGGATGAGCGCAGTCTTCGAGCGCAGGAAGCCTTCCTTGTCGGCGTCGAGCACGGCGACGAGCGAAACCTCGGGGAGGTCCAACCCCTCGCGCAACAGGTTGATGCCGATGAGGACGTCGAAGGCGCCGCGGCGCAAATCGCGCAGGATGCGCACCCGCTCGAGCGTGTCAATCTCCGAGTGCAGGTAGCGGCAGCGCACACCGACCTCGCTGTAGTACTGCGCCAGGTCTTCGGACATTTTCTTGGTGAGCGTCGTCACCAGCACGCGCTCGCCGCGGGCGGCGCGCCGGCGGATTTCTTCGAGCAAGTCGTCCACCTGGCCACGCACGGGGTGGACTTCGACTTCGGGGTCAATCAGGCCGGTGGGCCGCACGATCTGCTCGACCACGACGCCGGCCGCGCGCGTCAGCTCGTAGTCGCTCGGGGTGGCGGAGACGTAGACGACCTGGTTCGCCCGCCGCTCAAACTCCTCGAACTTGAGCGGGCGGTTGTCGAGCGCCGAGGGCAGGCGGAAGCCGTAGTCCACCAGCGTCTGCTTGCGCGAGCGGTCGCCGTGGTACATCCCCCGCAGCTGCGGGACGGTCTGGTGGGACTCGTCGATGAAGACCAGGAAGTCGCTGGGGAAATAGTCGAGGAGCGTCGGCGGGGGCTCGCCCGGGGCGCGGCCCGACAGGTGCCGCGAGTAGTTCTCGATGCCGTGGCAGTAGCCGATGGTGCGCATCATTTCGATATCGAAAAGCGTGCGCTGCTCGACGCGCTGGGCCTCGAGCTTCTTGTCCTGCTTTTCGAGCTCCGGCTTCCACGCGCGCAGCTCCTCGAGGATGCTGGCCAGGGCGCGGTCGCGCTGGTCGCCGGGCATGACGAAGTGGGTCTTGGGATAGACCGGCACGCGCGCGTGGTCGGCGAGGACGGCGCCGGTGAGCGGGTCGATTTCGTTGATGCGGTCCACCTGGTCGCCCCAGAGCTCGACGCGGTAGGCGACGTCCACGTAGGGCGGAAAGACTTCGAGCTGGTCACCGCGCACGCGGAAGGTGCCGCGGCCGAGCTCTTCGCTGCGCTCGTACTGGATCTCGACGAGCTTCCGCACCAGCTCCTGCCGGGGAAAGCGCTGGCCGCGCTCGACCAGCAGCAGCATCCCGTAGTAGGCCTCGGGCGAGCCCAGGCCGTAGATGCAGGAGACGCTGGCGACGATGACCGCGTCGCGCCGCTCAAACAGCGCCCGGGTGGCGGCCATGCGCAGCTTGTCGAGCTCGTCGTTGATGGTGGCTTCCTTTTCGATGTAAAGGTCAGTGGCGGGCAGATAGGCCTCGGGCTGGTAGTAGTCGTAGTAGCTGACGAAGTACTCGACGGCGTTGTGGGGGAAGAAGCCGCGGAACTCGTGGAAGAGCTGGGCGGCCAGGGTCTTGTTGTGGGCCAGCACGAGGGTGGGGCGGTTGATCTGCTCGATGACCTTGGCCATGGTGTAGGTCTTGCCGGAGCCGGTGACGCCGAGCAGCACCTGGTGCTTTTCGCCGTCGCGGACGCCGCGCACCAGGGCTTCGATGGCCTGGGCCTGGTCGCCCCGAGGTTCGTAGCTGCTGACGAGTTTGAAGTCCATCGCTACAGTTGGCTCCGCTGCCGCCAGCCAAACCTTTCATTATACCCCGCAGCAGCACAAGCCGCGGGTACCCTGCGGGAACCCGCGCTACCTCTCGGACTGGGTAGCGCAGGTTGCTCGGAGCGCAGCGCCGAGCTACCTGCGGCCGTTTCCCACTCCCGCTAGGGCAGGCGCTCGACGCGCACCTTAACGGAAAAACGCAGGCGGAAGACCAGCTCGCGCAGCTCCGGCTTCTTCACTTTTTCCAGGTTCCAGAAAGTCTCCCGCACACCGCTGCGCTCGGCGTACACGAGCGCGGGGTTATCCTGCGAGACCCATTCCAGGCTCAAGGCCGAGAAGTGGGTACGGGCCTCGACGCCATCGGCCGCCAGGTCCGGCGTCACCGAGCCCGGCGCCGGCCCGACCGGCAGCGTCCAGCGCGCTTGCTGGACGTGGCAGGGCGCCTGGCGGAATTCGCTCCGCAGCCAGCGCAACTCATAAGCTACCGCCGGGTCGGGCGGAGTCCCTTCCGTCTCAACCGCCGACGTCCAGGGAACGGGATTCCCTTCCCGCCCGGAAAAACCTCCCGTTTGCGCCCAACGCAGCCAGGCGGTGAGCCAGGCCGGCCGGGCTTCCCCCAGCGGCAGCACGGGCAGGTCAGCGAGCGGCCCGGTGAACTCTTTCCCTTCGAGCTGCTTCATCCAGGCCAGGCCGAGGGCGAGGGCGCGCTCCGTGCGGGCATCCTTGGCTTCCGCGGGCTCGGAACGAGGACCTTCCACCTCGACCTCCGCAAAGCGCCACACCCCCCGGAGGGGATTGCCCGGCTGGAGGCGCTGCTCGAGCACCAGGCGGACGCGGCCTTCGACGGCGGTGGTCGCGGGTTCGCCCTGCGGGCGGGCGGTGGTGGTTTCCAGGCGGAACACCTGTTCGACGCGGTAGCGCGCGGGGGCCGGGGACTCACCGGGCGATACCCCCGCGACCGGAACCAGAAGGAGCCAAGCGGCAAGAACTCCGCGGGCGAGAATCATGGCGGGCGGCACTAGCGCGGCTCCTCCACCTCCACCTCGGGCCGGCGCAGGTTTCCCTTGAGCCGGTACGTGGAGGCGAGCAGGCGCGCCGTGGCGAGCGACGCCGGGCGCCCCGCCACCAGCAGTGGCTGGCCGTGCAGGCGCAGGTCCAGGCTGCCATCGAAGCGGACGCGGCCGGAAAGCTCCATGGCGGCTCCGTCCACGAGGAGCCGCACGGCATCGAGCTCCACCTGCTCGCCAGCCAGGCGGAAGTCGCCGGCCAGGCTCTGCACCTCGGTGAAGGCCGGGGCGCCCGCGGCGAGGTCTTCTCCCGCGGCGGCGGAAGCCAGAGCCGCCAGCAAGTTGATGTGCGTCAGGGCGCCGTCGTGCAGGACTCCTACAACGCGCCCCTGCAACTTTTGCAAGAGCTCTCCCGGCCGGGTCCCCGCGGTCTGCAAGGAGAGGTCGGCCCCGGCCGGGCCGCGGAAGAGCGCCCCCAGCTCGGTGGTGTCGGCGAGCAAACTGCCGAGCTCCACCTGCTTGACGTTACCCACCAGCCGGTATTGGGGCGGCGACGCTTGGAAGTCTCCCTGCCAGCGCCCGTCGAAGCGGCCGCCGTAGGCGCGGAAGCGGAGCCGGGTCAACTCCAGCCGCCCCGCTTGCCAGCGTCCCTGCGCCTGAAGCTGGCGCAAACGAAACGGCCCGGCGGTCAGCTCCTCGATTTGAACTTCTCCGTCCGCGTCCAGCTCTCCCCAGCGCGCTGGCGTCACCGCGTCGCTCCCCACCAGCCGGACCAACAGACCGCGCGCGGCGGGGTTGACCAGGGCGTCGAGGTCGGCCAGGCGCAGCTCTCCGGCCGAGAGCGTCGCGCTCCACCGGCCGGGCTCCCCTTGCCGTTCCAGGGTTCCCGTCACCGGGTTTTCGCCCAGCCGCACCACCAGCGGATCGACGCGCAGCCGCGTCCCTTTCCATTCCATCCGCGTCCCGAGGATGTCGAGCGGCTGGTTGAGCTCCGGCGGGTGGAACTCGGCGCCGCGCAGCTCGGCGCGGCCCTCCCACCGGAGGGACAGCGGTGCCGCCCGGATCCCTTGCCAGTTGAGGTCGAACTGGGCCCGCCCGCGCCAGCGGGTAGGGGCCAGGAAATCGCCGCCGAAAACAGCCGCGGCCCGTTGCAAAAGCTCGAGCTCCAGCCCCGGGCTCTGCCACCGCAGCCGATAGGGCGAGCCTGGGTTGACTAACCGCCAATCGCCCTCGACCTGCAGGGCGCTTTCGGGCGAGAAACGCACGCTCAACGGCGCCAGCTCGAGCCGGCCGCGGCGAAGCAGAAGATGCAAGCCCGAGAGTTCGACCGGCTCCGGCAGCCCGGGCGCCCGCAGGGTCAAGGGGGTCGCCGCCTCGACCTGACCGTCCCACTGGCGCCAGGGTCCCCGCGCGGTCAGGGCCAGCCGCAAGGCGCCGTCCAGGCGAGCCTCCGTCGAAACGCCTTGCTTCAAGGCGGCCCACTGCCCCAGCAACTCGTCCGGGGCGAGCGGATCGGCTCGCACCTGGAGGTTCCAGCCGGGGTCGTCGAAGAATCTCTCGATGCGGCCCGCCAGTTGCAACTCCGAGTGCCGGGCCCGCAGGCGGAGCCTCTCCACCTGCACCACCTGTCCTTCTCTCGTGAAGCGGAGCGCGAAGTCGGTCTGCCAGCGCGGAGTGCGGGGCGGGGCCACCAGGTCTTTGTGGCGCAAGCCGGTGAGGGTCAACGTCCCCTCGGCCCGCCAGTCGGCCAGCGTGCCCTCCAGGGTGGCCGCCAGAGCCGAGCGGGCGCGCACCCAGGGCTCGGTCCCGCGGACCAGCGCCACCAGCTGGGACAGCGAGCCGCGCTCCAGGCCGACCTGGAAACGAAATGGCAAGGAGGACAGGGCCGAGCTCTGCCCGACCTCGCCCTGCAGTTGCAGGCTGCCGGTCTCGGTCAGCCGCCGGTCGCTGCGCCCGGGGGTGGCTTCCAACTGGAGACGCCAGCGCCCCTCCGGCAGAGGCTCGGCGCGCAGGCGGACGCCGGTCAGGGCGTAGACCTGCTTGACGTCCCCGAGCTTGAGATTGATCCGCCCGTCGGTGGCGGAAATCACCGGCGGCCGGGCGGGAGCCGGGTCGCCCGTTTTTCCGCCGCCTTCTTCCGTGAGCAGGAACGTGCCCACGTTCCAGGCGCCGTCGGGAGCGCGCACCAGGTTGATGCTCGGCTGGATGAAATAAATCTCGGAGAATTCCAAGCGCCCCGAGCGCAGCGCGCCGAGCGACACCTGGCAGTGCACCTCGTCGGCGTAGAGGAACGGCTCGGCCCCGAATCCTTCCTGCTCGTAGACCACGACCCCGCGGCCGACGAGGCCCGGCCAGGGCAGGAACTGCGCGCTTAGTCGCGCGAACTCCACCGGCCGGCCCAGTTGCTGCTCCACCGCCCGGCGCACCGAGCCGCGGAACACTTCCAGATTTACGAGCAAGGGAGCGGCCAGCAACAGGGCCAGCAGCAGGAGGGCGACTAGCCAGCCTTTTCTCCGGCGCATGGCGCGGCGGCGACCTTAGCGCACGAAGTGCAGGAGGCGGCTCCAGCGGGTGCGCGAGAAGAAGCGCGTCAGGTTGTCCCAGGCAGCAGAGGGGTTGTTGCGGCCGCCCGTGTGCCGCCGGGCGCCGTCGAACGACCAGTAGATGAGCAGCGGCCGTCCGATGATGTTTTCCCGGTCCACGAACCCCCAGTAGCGGCTGTCGCGGCTGTTGTCGCGGTTGTCGCCCATGGCGAAGTACTTCCCGGGCGGGATGACCAGCTCATCGCCCTCGGTCAGGCGCGCCACTTGCTCCGCCCAACCGGGCTCGGAGGCGTAGCTGAAGTAGTCGCCCTGCACGGGGAAATTATCCTGGAAGCGGCCGAGCAACGGCGGGCTGCGATGGATCTTGTAAGGCTCCCCCAGGCGCTCGCCGTTGATGTAGACCTCCCGGCTGACGATCTTCAACCGGTCCCCCGGCAAGCCGATCACCCGCTTGACGAAGTGCTGGTAGGGCGGATAGGGATACTTGAAGACGATGATGTCGCCCCGGCGCACCTCCCGGTAGGGCAGCAGCCCCCCGCCGGCCTTCCCTTCGTCGCCGAAGACGAATTTGTTCACCAGCAGGTGGTCGCCCACCAGCAGCGTGTCTTCCATCGAGCTCGACGGGATCTTGAAAGCCTGGACGATGAAAGTGGTGAGGAAGAGCGCCAGCACCACCGTCACCAGCAGCGAGTCCACATACTCGCGCAGGCTCGAGCTCTTGTGGGTTTCCGGCTCGCCGCTCATTCCGCCTGCCACCCCGGCTCCGCCGGCAGCCGCTCCAGCGCCTGGCGGGCGGCCTGCTGCTCGGCCGCTTTCTTGGTGGCGCCCTCGCCGCGGGCCAGCCACCGCTCGCCCGCCCACAGCTCCACGGTAAAGGTCTTGCGGTGCTCGGGTCCGCGGGTCTCGACCATGTCGTAGCGCGCCGCCGGCAGGCGCCGGGCCTGCAGGTATTCCTGCAGCGTGGACTTGAAGTCGGCGCGGGCCAGCGGCTCTGCGCCGCTCTCGCGCAGCCCTTCGAGCAGGAAAAGCTCCACGAAGCGCCGGGCCGGTTCCAGGCCGCCGTCCCGGTAAAGGGCGGCCAACACCGCTTCCAGGGCATCCGAGAGCAAAGCCTGCTTCTGCCGGCCGCCGGTTTTTTCCTCCCCGGGGCCCAGCCGCAGGTAGCGCCCGAGCTCCAGGCGCTCGGCCACCCGGCGCAGGTGCCGGGCGCTGACCAGGTTGGCCTTGATGCGGGAGAGCTTGCCTTCACTCAACGCCGGGAAGAGCGCGCAGAGCGCGTCGCTCACGATGAACCCGAGGATGGCGTCGCCCAGGAACTCCAGTTGCTCGTTGTCGGCGGCCAGTCGCGCACTGCTGGCATCGCAGTGGGAGCTATGGGTGAGGGCCTGGGCCAGCAAGGCCGAGTCGCGGAAGGTGTAGCCCAGGCGGGCTTCCAGCTCCTCCAGGGCTCCGACGGCGCTTTCCACCCGGGGCATGGCTTGTCCCTAGGGTTTCTTCTCTTCGCCCTGTTGCTGCTGGGCCTGGAGGAGGCGCCGCACGGAAACGAGCTGGCGCTGGGCCGTCTCGCCCGCCGGGCCTCCGATTTCCACGCAGCGCTGCAGGCTGGCCTCGGCCTCGGCGTACTGTTTCGCCCGGAACTGGGCGACCCCCAGACGGAGGAAATCCATGGCGTCGGGCCGGTACTGGTTCAGCTCCGTGGCCACCTTCAGTTCTTCAATCGCCCGCGGGTAGTCGTTCTGGCGCAGATAGATGTAGCCCAAGGTGGCATGCGGCTGGGCCTCAAAGTACTTCTGCTGCACCTTGTATTCCTCCTCGGGCATGTCGGGCCGCGGCCCCGCTTTGGCAAAGACCTCCTGCAAAACCTCAAGTGCACGGCGGCAGTACTCCTCGGCTCGGGCCAACTTCTCCTGGTAGTCGGGCTGGACAGACACGGCACCCTCCGCCAGGGAATCGGCCACGGTCATCAGGGCAGACGGGTGGCGGGGGTTTAGATCCAGCGCCAGCTGGCCGTATTCCACGGCCTTGTCGTAATTGCGTTGGATGCGGTAGGCCTCGCTGGCGGCAGCATACACATCGCTCCGCAGGCCGCTCTGCGGCCACTTGGCCAAGAACTGCTCCACCAGAGCCAGGCGCTCCTGAAGATCAGTGCTCTCGGTGATCTTCTGAGCGGCGGCTTTCTCTTCCGCGGTGGGCGGGCCCGCCGCCGGCATCCCGAACTGGCTGGACTGCTGCTGCCCGAATTGGGTCGAGGGCTTCTTTTCTTGCCGTTGCTGGTCGCTCTGGGCCTGTGGCTGGCTCCAAGCCTCCACGCCGGCCAGCAGCAACAGCAGCACCACCGCGATGTGCTTTCTCACGTTTCTTCTCCTTCCGTTGGTCGCCCCGCCGCCCGAGGGCGCGGGGCACGAATCAGAACTTGTCCGGCTTCTCCTGCCCGAAGGGCTGCTCCAGGCCGCGCCGCGCCGCCTGCTCCACTTTTTCGATGCGCGTAGGGAGAGCCAGGGCCGCCTGGTAGTGTACCAGAGCCTGCTGCCGTTCCCCCTCCAAATCATAGATGCGTCCCAGGTAGACGTGCGCCCAGCCCAGGATGTGCGGCTCGCGGGCCTGTTCCAGGGCGCGCAGGAAGTAATGCTTGGCCTCCTCCCGGTTCCCGGCGTGACTCGCCAGGATGGCCAGACCGTAGAGGGCGCCGGGCTCGTCCGGGTCGAGCGTGCGCAGGACGCGCTCGAAGCGCTCGCGGGCGGCGGCGTAGTTCCCCGCGTTCAGGTAGCCTTCGGCTTCCCCCAGCAGTCGGCGGACGGTCTGCTCGGACGAGGGCGCGTGCAGGCCGGGGGCAGGCGCCGTATCGAACTCCAGCCGCTCCAGCCGCGCTCGCTCCTGGTCGACGTCGAGCGAGCGCACCAACTCCGGGAAGTAAAAACGCATGGAAGGGTCGACCTGCTCGTAGAGAGCCAGGGCGTGGAAGAAGTGGCGGGTGAAGATGAAGCCGCTGCGCTCTAGGGAATCGAGCTCGGCCGCCGCTGCGGTCGCGTCCAATCCCCGCAGACGCAACTCCACTCCCTGGATGAAGCACTCCGTGGCCAGGAGCAACAAATCGGAGCGAAAGGCCGCCGGCAGGCGCGGGGCGCGCTCGGCCGCGGGCTGCAAGCGCGCCCAGGCGCTCATCTCCGCCGCGTACTTGGTGGTGATGGGGTCGAGCAGGTAGTGGAGATAC
>MEKM01000176.1 GCA_001766965.1 Acidobacteria bacterium RIFCSPHIGHO2_01_FULL_67_28
TCATCGGGCAGGAGCTGGGCGCCCATTTCCTCGCCCGAGGAGAGCACCACGGCGCGCTCGACGGCGTTCTCGAGCTCGCGCACGTTCCCCGGCCAGGAGTAGTCGAGCAGGAGTTGCAGGGCCTCGGGGGTGAAGCGCCGCCGGGGCTTCGTGTTTTCCGCGCAGTATTTCTGGATGAAATGCTCGACCAGCAGGGGGATGTCCTCGCCGCGCTCGCGCAGCGCCGGCAATTGAAGGTTGATGACGTTGAGGCGGTAGTAGAGGTCGTCGCGGAAGCGGCCTTCGTTGACCATCTTCTTCAGGTCCACGTTGGTGGCGGTGAGAAGGCGGACGTCCACCTTGATGGTGTCGTTCCCGCCCAGGCGCATGAACTCGCCTTCCTGGATGACGCGCAGGAGCTTGGCCTGGGTCTGGGGTCCGACAGTGCCGATTTCGTCGAAGAAGATGGTGCCCAGGTGGGCCACTTCGAACAGGCCTTTCTTCGAGGCCACCGCCGAAGTAAAGGCGCCCTTGACGTGCCCGAAGAGGATGGACTCGAGCAGGTCGTCCGGCATGGAGCCGGTGTTCACCGGGACGAAGCTGAAGTCGGCCCGCGGGCTGCGGTTGTGGATGGTGTGGGCGATGAGCTCCTTGCCGGTGCCGCTCTCACCGCTGATGAGCACGGTCGAGCGCGTGGGGGCGATCTGCTCGAGCAGGTCGTAGATCTTCTGCATCACCGGGCTCTTGCCCACGATGCTCTCCAGCCGGTAGCGCGCCTTCAGCGCCCGCTTCAGCTGGACGTTTTCTTCGAGCAGGCGGCGCTGCTCGAGCGCCCGCAGGATTTGGGCCAGCAGCTCGTCGGCGTCCCAGGGCTTGGGGATGTAGTCCTGGGCGCCGTTCTTGAAGGCGGCGCGGGCGACGTCGATGTCCTTCAAGGCGGTGAGAACGATGATGGGGAGTTGGGTGTTCAGCCGGCGGAATTCCTGCAGCACCGCCAGGCCGCTGCGCCCGGGGAGCTTGACGTCGAGCAGCACCAGGTCGCAGGGCTGCTCGGTCATGGCCTTGAGGCCGGTGTCGGCGTCGGTGGCGAAGCTCAAGGAGAAGCCGGCCGAACTCAAGAGAGCGTCGAGGGTTTCGCGGACGTCGGCCTCGTCGTCCACGACCAGGATGTGACCGCGCGCGTTAGCCATTGTTCCTCCGGGCGCCGGCCGGGATCGCCGCCAGCGGGAATTCGATCAGGAAAGAAGTGCCCTGGCCGGGGCGCGAGCTGCAGTGGATGGAGCCGCTGTGCTCCTGGATGATGCCGTAGCTGACGGCCAGGCCCAGGCCGGTGCCCCGGCCGGTGGCCTTGGTGGTGAAGAAGGGGTCGTAGATCTTGCCCAGGTTCTCCGCGGGGATGCCGACGCCGGTGTCGCTGATCTCGACCTGGACGCGGCTGTTGTGGTGGCGGGTGCGGATGGTGAGCTGGCCGCCCTGCGGCATGGCGTCGCGGGCGTTGACCAGCAGGTTCAGGAAGACCTGCTGGAGCTTGCCGGCGTCGCCGCGGACGACCGGCAGGGTCTCGTCCAGCTCGGCTTCCACTTCGACTCGGCCCGAGCGCAGCTGCGGCTCCATCAGGCCCAGGGTGTCACGCAGGGTGCGGTTCAGGTTCACCTCGGCGAACTCCGCCGCCGCGGTGCGCGAGAAGTTCAGCAGGCTGGAGATGATTTCCGAGGCGCGGAAGGTCTGCTTGACGATCTTCTCCACCAGCTGCCCGCGCTGGTCGCTGGCCGGCAGCTGTTTGGCCAGCATTTGGGCGTAGTTGGAGATGACCGCCAGCGGCGTGTTCACCTCGTGGGCCACCCCCGCGGCCAGCAGCCCGATGGAGGTGAGCTTCTCGGCCTGCAAGAGCTGGCCTTCGAGCTGCACGCGCTCGGTGATGTCGTCGAAGATGAGCAGCCGCCCGATAGGCGTGCCTTGCTTGCTGACCAGGGGCGCCAGGGCGATGTTGGTGACGCGGCGGCCGCCTTCGGGGCGGGCGAGGTAGAACTTGTAAAGGGAGCTCAAACGGGAGTCGTCGCGGCGGGCCTCGAGCTCCGCGGCCAGCTCCGCGGGGAAGACCTCCGGCAGGCGCCGCCCCAGCGCCTCCTGCCGGGGCCGCCCCGAGAGGCGCTCCATGGAAGTGTTCCAGGACTCGATGCGCCCGTTCGGGTCGAGCGCCACCAGGCCGACGTTGGTGGATTCCAGGATGTTTTCGCTGAAGTCCTTGAGCCGGGCCACCTGCTCGGCCTCCTGCTCCAGGCGCTCGTAGAGCCGGGCGTTTTCCAGGGCGATGGCGATGTAGTCGGCCAGGGTCGCGAGCAGCTCCAGGTCGTCGCTGGTCAGGAAGCTGCCGTCGGCGGCCTTGCCCAGGGCCAAGAACCCGATGGTGCGGTTCTGGGCGCGGCAGGGAACGAAGTAGTGCAAGCCGAGCTCTTCCAGCGGCTGGGGCTCGCCCGGGGCGAAGAGGCTGCTGCCCGGGCCGCCCTCGCTAAGCCGGGCTCCGGCCGCGGTCAATTCCGCCAGCGTGAACTTGAGAGGGACGCGGCTGGCCCCCAAACCCTGGGCCCGGGCCAGGGAGAAGCGGTCGGGGTCGTTCTCTTCGGCGAGCAGGATGGCCATGCGCTCGACGGCGAGCGTGCGTCCCAGGCGGTCGAGCAGCTTGGCCAGCAAGCGGTCGAGGTGGACTTCGCTCGAGAGCTCCCGCCCGAACTCTTCCAGCGTCCGCCGGTAGTCGAAGCGCTCCCGGTAGAGCAGGCGCTCGAGCTGCTGCTGGGTCCAGTCCTTGATGGGCTGGAAGAGCACGGCGGCGATGATGATGGCGAGGATGACGCCGCCGGTGCCGAAGCTCTCGCGGGTCTGGAACAGCTCCGCCACCGCCACGGCCAGACCGAAATAGAGCCCGGCGATGGCGGCGGTGGCCAGCGTGTAGGCCACGCCACGGCGGAAGATGACGTCGACGTCCATCAGCCGGTAGCGGATGATGGCGTAGCCGAAGGTGAGGGGGATAAAGACCAGGGCCAGGGTGGAGAGCTTCATCCAGTCATTGGGGACGGTCTCGAGGAGCACCGGCAGCACGTAGAAGGCGGTGAAGGGGACGATGGCGAGCCAGGTGCCGCGGGTCACCCACTTCATCTGCTGGGTGAGCACAGGGTCGCGGGAGTGGCGGTAGGTGTACTCGAAGACGCCGGCCGCCAGCAGGGAGAGCGCCGCCACGTAGGTGAACTCGATCTGGTCGAACCACTGGATCCGTTCCATGGAGCGCGGCAGGAGCGGCGCCCCCACCGCCAGGGCGTGGAAGAGCAGCACCCCCGCCGCGGGGAGATAGACCGCGCTGAACAGCCACCGGTGCCGCTCGAACCAGGGTTTGGGCTCGGGGAAGGCCAGGGCGAAATGCAGGAACAAGGCCGGGGCCAGCAGCCGCGCCACCACGTCCGACCAGTAGATGGTCCAGTCGAAGGTGTCGAACTTGCCGCTGTAGGCGAAGCTGTAGAAGACGAAGCTGGTCAGGCAGAACAAATAAAAGTGCAGGGCGTGCGGGGCGTTCCAGCGCTTGAGCAGGACGACCAGGCCGATGGCCAGGTACAGCAGCCCCACGAACTCCAGGAAGCCCCGCAGGCTGAAGGGGTCGGCCTGCGGCATGGCCACCAGGGTCGTGGTGACCGGGGCGGCGTGAGCCCGGCGGCGCAGCTCATAGGTGAGCTGCGTGCCCGGCTGGGCGCGGAAGAGCTGCCTGGTGACGTCGAAGGGGCTGCGGATAGGGCGGCCGTCAATCGAAAGCAGGATGTCGCCGGGGCGGATGCCGGCTCGGTCGGCGGGGGTGTCTTGCCACACGATGCTGGCCTGCACGCCCTCGGGGGTCTCGTCCCAGTCGATTCCGTCCTCGGGGCGGACATAGCGGGCGCGCTCGGCGAAGTTGAGGACGCCGCAGACCAGCGCCGCCAGCGTGGCCAGCGCCAGCAGCAGGCCGAGCGACCGCAGCTTGTACTCCCGCCAGCTTCGCGATTCCATATCGGCTGCCGCTAAGGCTCCTACTCCAAAAGCGCTGTCATTTTATACCAAAATCCGTAGGCCATCTTCGGTTTCTTGGAGCCGGGATGAAGGAGAGGCGCCTTAGCGGACGATGCGGAAGGGCGCCGAAGGCGTGACGCTTTGCTGCCGAACGCGGTCGGTAACCTTGATGTCCAAGGTGTACTCCCCGGGGGCGAGGTCTTTGAGTGCCAGCACTTTTTCCAGGGTGATTTGCTCGCCGGCACGCTCCATCTCGGTGGTGTTTTCGGCGAAGTGAGCAACGGTTTTTTCGCCCTGGCGGATGAGGTACTCGATGGTGGCGTCGGGCTTGTGGGTCTGGTCGTTGACGCCGAGGTTGTAGACCTGGAGGTAGATGCCCATCCTGTCGTTGGGCCCGAAAGTTTCCCCGACCGCCGGGCGGACCTTGCTGTTGCCGATGACGAACTGGCCGCTGCCGACGTTCCGGGAGGGGACGCGCTCGATGAGGTCGGCCAGGATGAGGCTGCTGTGGGCCAGCTGGTTCTCCTCAAAGCGCGGCACCACCAGCCGCTGCTCCACCGTGCCGATGTTGCCGCTGTTCAAGTCTTTCAGCACCAGGTTGAGCTTGTAGAGGCCGGGGCGCAGGGCGAGCGCCTTCTGGTAGACCGCCCGCTCTTCCAGGGTGCGCTCGAGCAGCGAGGGCGGGACATCCAGCCGGAGAACGTCTTCGAAGGTGTCCACGATGCGGCCGGTCATGGTGGTGACGCGGCCGAAGACGTTGATGGTGGACTGGTGCAGGCCGTCCTTGAGCTGGAAGGTGACGTCCTTCTTCTTGATGGCCACGGTGACCGGCACCAGGATGGACTGGTCGGTGACCCGCAGGAAGTCCAGGCGCACGTCGAAGGGGAGCAGGTTGAAGGAAATCCGGGTGGTGACCAGCGCTTCCAGGTCAGCGAACTTCACCGGCGGGGCTTTCAGGATGGCGGCGTACTGCTGCATGCGGTCGAACGCCTCCCAGGCGCCCCGCGTGCCGCGCAGCTGGTTGCCCAGCTCCCCGGGTCGCAAGGGCAACCGCGTGCCGTCGGTGCGGTCGAAGCGGGAGCTCTTGTCGGCCAGGCCCATCTCTTCGAGAAAACTCAAGCCGGCCCCGGGGACGTTCAACAGCGCGTCCTTCTCCGAGGGGTCCATCGTCAGCCGGTACTCGCCGCTCATGCTGGGGTCGACAAACTCCAGGATCACTTCCTGGCCCACGCCTTCCAGGTAGCGGTAGCGCCAGATCTCGAAGGCGTAGGTGGAGGTGCTGCCGCCGCCCTCTTCGATGGGCCGGTAGTAGGCGCCGCCGCTCGGGTGCGACTCGATTTCATCGGGCGGGCCCCAGGCGATGTAAATGCGGCCGCGGTCGGTCCGCCAGCCGGGCTTGCCGGAGCTGAAGCGCTCGTTGGCGTAGGCGATGCGCCGGTAGTGCTCTTCCCGGAACTCGTTCTCGACGGTGTCGGGGGTGGGGTCGCGCCGCAGCCAGAACTGCTCGATGAACTGCTCGCGCTCTTCGTCGGAGTTCAGGTGGAGGAAGGCTTCCTTCTCTTCCCCGGTGAGGATGTAGGCGACGTCCTCCTGGAGCCACTTTTTGTAGGCGGTCTGAAGCTCTTGCTCCAGCTTCTTGCTGCGCCTTTCGCGCTCTTTTTCGCTCAACTCGCGCTGGGGCAGGCCCTCGGTCAGGGGCTTCGGCTCCTTCTTCTCCTCCGGCTGCTGGGCGGCGGCGGGCGCGGCCCCGGCCAGGAAGAGTCCGGAGAGAAGAAAGGGAAGGAGTTTCACTCGGAGGCTCGCTGGTTTCATGGCGTTCCCCTGCTGCCTGCCTACCTCTGACGCCTATTCTACGGGCGCGGTTGCCCCGGGGTCAAGCTAAGGCTTGGCCGCCAGCGCCTTGTCGAGGTCGGCCACCTTCTGGCGCACCGGCGCGGCCAGGGGATGGTCGGGGGCGAGGTCGAGGAAGTGCTGGAACTCGGTGCGGGCCGTCACCAGGTCGCGCTTGGCCAGGCTGATCTTGCCGAGGAGAAAGTGGACGAGGGGAAACTCGGGCTTGAGCTCGTGGGCGCGCCCCAGGTGCGGTTCGGCCTCGGCGGTTCTGTTTTCGAGGAGCAGGGTCTGGGCCAGCTCGAAGTGCGCCTGCCAACTCTGGGGCTCGAGCTCGACGCTACGCTCGAGCAGCGGTTGGGCCTCCGCGGGCTTGCCTTGACGGTTGTAGAGCGCGCCCAGGGCGGTGTAGCCGGGCGCGAACTTGTCGTTGATCTCGAGACTCCGCTTCAGGGCCTTCTCCGCCTCCGCCCACTTGGCCTGGTCCATGTACACAGTCCCCAGGGAGAGGTAGGCCTGGTAATACTCCGGGTAGATCTCGACAGCCTTCTCGAAATGGCCGAGAGCCTCCGGCAGGGCGTTTTGGTTCAGGGACTCCTCGCCCTTGGCGAACTCCTGCTGGGCGCTCTCCGGCACCAGCAGCGTCCCCACCGTGACGGTCGGTTCGGTGGAGCCGAGGCCCGCGGGCCCGCCGGGAGTGTCCTGGGTCTCGGCGTAGAGCGTCAACATGGCAGAAGCGGTGGGCATCAACCTAAGGTCGACCCGGTAGGTAGCATCCCGGTAGCCGGGGGCCTTGGCGCGCACCACATAGGGGGCGCGATCCAATCCTTCGAATCGAAAGCGGGCATTGCCGACCAGGCTGGCTTGCTGAATGATCTCGCCCATTTCCGATTCCAGGTAGACGATGACGGAGTTCACGACCGCCGCGCCTCCCTTGAACTGCACCGAACCGTTGATTTGTCCGGGGATACGCCGGCGAACGTCGCCGGGGCCCT
>MEKM01000177.1 GCA_001766965.1 Acidobacteria bacterium RIFCSPHIGHO2_01_FULL_67_28
GAAATGCACGGGGGTGAAGCGTCCGCTGAACAAATAGGTTCCGGCAATCAGGAGGCTCGCCGCCAGCCACAAATCGCCGCTGCGAGCGAAGAAAACCATGCCAGCTGTGAGGGCGTTTCGCATGAATCGTTGCCAGGCCTCGCCCAGGAGAGCGGGTCAATCACAGGGCCGAATCCCTCTCCCAGAGCATACCGCAAAGGGGCAAGCATTGGCGGAAGATCAGCGAGGATCGTCTTGCGTTGGAGGAGTGCTTGCCCCTATCGGAGCGTGCACCAGCCTTTGGCTAGGGTGCAGAGGACTCGGCGCGCGGGAAACGCATCCGTAGGGTGGTCACCAAGGCCCGATCGGCTCGGGAGGAGATTATCTCCAAGGGGGAGAAACCTCGCCGCCAGGCGAGATAAAAAGTTGTCCCGAGTAGCAGGCCCGTGATTGCGAAGTTCGGCCAAGCGTTCAGTCCCCACTGCCCTGTCCATGTCAGTTCCCACGCCCGGGAGAACGGCAACAGGTAAGGAATCGGCCACTGGTGCCCATCCGGACCACGTGCCCCTATGAGGTCTCCCAGGAGATGCAGATGAAAGCTCAGGCAGGCAAGCGCCGCCGTTTTCCAGCGCCGCGTGGCCACGAGAAAACTCACCGCCGCCACCGCCACCGCAAAGGTCACGTTGTGCAGGAGGTGGTGGTAGTCGGAGAACCAGGTCAGGGGGCGCTCCCAGTTTGCCGTTAGCACTTCGACAGGAGCTCCCAGGCCGTCAACATCTGGCACAACGCCTGCCAGCGTTACCGCAGCCCGCTCCCGCCGGCTGATTCCTGCGCTGTTGGCCACCATCCAGCCGACCAACAAGTGGGTCACCGCGTGCATCAGCTTCTCCTTCTCAAGGCGGGGCTGTTGGGCGCGATTCTACCACCAGCTGCACCCTAGCGCGTTCTCACCCAGGTAGTGAGGGGTAAAGTTCAGGTGGCCCATGGGCCCCCACCCCCTATCTCTACGGATGATTAGTGGGGCGCGGAAGGCAATCTCTATGGCACTTCTAGCACGCATAGAAAGTCGCTCTACTGTACTTAGAGTCTTGCCGGGTTGCTACTAAGATTTCAGGCTGCCGAAAAGGAATCTTTTCGACCCGCGGGAATTGACCCGTGGCTGTGCCAAAACTCGGGCTCATGCCCCGGTTTTCCGGGGTTTTCGGGCTTGCTGTTCCGAAACTGTTCCGAAAGTCCTTTTCACCCTTCCAATTCTCCCTGCTGGCGATTCTTTCGGCTGTTTGGTTTCCCGGAGCCGCCAAGAAACGATTCCCTTTCCTCGAATTGGGGCATCCCGAATGGTGCGCAGCCGTTCCTTATCGTATCAGGCTAAAGAATCGTTGTGCTTGAGGCTATGCTGAATCTCCTTGACCAGCATCTCCTGCGATGCCTCGAATCGTTCACCGATCACTCGGGCCGTGTTTTTCATGAATTTGTAGCCCAAGTGTGTATTGGCTTCGCAGAAGCTCTGAATGTCATCCCGGTCGATCTGCAACAAGTCAGAATCCTCGGTGGCATACGCGGAGAGAGTGTACTTGTAGGGGGGGATGATGGCCGACCAGCCAAAGGCATCGCCTGGCACTTTGATATCGAGGGGAATCTCTGCCGTGGCATTGTGAGAGGTCACGTTGAACCGCAGCTCAATCTTGCCGCCGCAGACAAGGAACAGCGAGTGGGCGGGCTCGCCGATCTGAAAGATGGTTTCTCCCTTTGTGAGCTTGGAGCGCTTGCAGAGCTTGGCGATGACATCCAGTTCTTGGGGCTCCAGCCCTTGAAAAATGCTGAACTTCTCCAGTCCTTCGATCATGGCTGCTCTCCCCCCTCTGGCTGCCGGATAGCGCCCGAAGACAGCGGTTCAGGATTCGTCGGCAGCCCCACCATAATTGGTCCTCACGCGTTCTCCTCAATCGTGCTTGTACTTTAACGGGGTGTGTTCGTGCGTACCCTCGCGCTTGCGGGTTTCATAGTCGAAGGGTTTGTAGAAAGGGCTTTTGGGATTGTGGCAGGTCTTGCAGGTCTCCACCGAAGGAATCACCATACCGGCCGTCACCACGTCGGCACGCTTGTATTCCTTGTTTTGCAGGCTCATCAAGTTGGGTTTCAGGTAGCCAGCCCCGGGGCCGTGGCAGACTTCGCAGGTCACGCCCGCCAGGTCGGGGGTCTTGGCCACGCTCACGAATCCGCCCGGCTGGCCGAATCCGGTCACGTGGCAGGTGACGCAGTTGGGGTCGGCGGTGTAGTCCTTGTCCGGGTCGAGCTTCTGGGCGCGCTTGGCCTCGGCGGCCATCCCCGGCTTGAGCAGCTCGAAGGCCTTGGCCATCTTGGTCTGTTCCCAGCTCTTGAACTGGGCCAGGTGACAGGGGCGGCACTTTTTGACGCCCACGTATTGCGCCGCGGCCGCTTGGGGCCAGAGCCCCACGCCCAGGCAGACTAGAGCCAGTGCCCATCGGAAGGAAAAGTCTCGCATTAGATCACCTCGCTCTTGGCAGTTCTGGATGAGGAATCCGAGAGTCATCTCCCTTGCCCCCTGAACGGTCAACCGGGTTCATTGGAGTGAAAGGACATAACGGGTAAGTTCATTGGCTTCGGCGTCACTCAAGTGAAAATCGGGCATCCTGGAGCCGGGAACAACTTGGCGCGGGTTCTTGAAGTGCTGGAAGAGCCAGTCGGCGTTGCGGCGGCTGGCGACGTGCGTCAGGTCGGGACCCAAGGTGCCGCCTCGACCCCGAAGGCTGTGGCAGAGCACGCAGCGCTTTTCTTCGAACAAACTGTGTCCCTCGACGCCCACCGCAGCCAATTCCGGCCTCAAGGTGGACTCGCGCACCAAGTACTCCGGTGGAACCTTCTCGCTGGTGAGGCTCAGCATGAGGACGGTCATCGCCTGGGCCTGCTCGTCGCTCATGTCCACATTGGGCATCTCTGAAAAGGGCAGGACGGCTTGCGGGTCCTTGAAATGCTCGAAGAACCATCGCGGGCGTGTTCTTTCCCCTTTCACGTAAGTGAAGTCAAAGGCATGCAACGGCTTGCTGCCGACGTAGGTTAGATCGGGACCGTCGCTGCCCCCTTCCCCCTCGATTTTGTGGCAGACATCGCAGGCAAATTCTTCTCGGTAAAGAACCCGAGCAGCAGACAGAGTTGGAGCTCCCGGGACGCTCGCCTCCTTGTGGCACTTGCCGCAGGCCGACTGCAGGTATTCGTCCTTCCACATCGGCCGTTCCCAGAATTCCAGCTCCTGGTGCGCTGCTCCCTTGTAGGTGGTGGCTTCCCCCTGCCCGCTGTGGCAAACGGTGCAACCAAACTTTTCCGCCGGATGGTGCCGGAGAATGCCGGGGTGGGTGCGCAGCGGCTCCGGCTCGTCGGCGAAGGCGGGGTTGTCGTAGGCCAGATGGCAGGTGACGCAGCGGTCGACGCGAGCAAAGGAGCGGAGGACAATTTGTTTGATTTCCGGTCTGGCCCGCTCGATTTCCTGGCGGACTTTCTCGTCCTTGGTCTTCTCACGCAGCAGGGAATGGTAGCGCCCCTGGTAGCGCTTCCACTCGCGGTCGTAGTCCCACCAGGCCGCCCAGGCAGCGGTGAAGAGCAACAACAGGCTTCCCGCGGCGAAGATCCTATGCACCATAGCTAAGGGACCGGCCAAGATTGCCAGAACCAGAAGAACTCCCAGTTCGGGCCGCGGAGATAAACCCCAACGATGGTGAGAGTCGTCAGGGCGGTGACAAAACCGGTGAAGAGACCGACGGAGGCCTCGCGCAACGAATCGGTCACATAGCCAGTAACGAAAAAGAAGACGATCAAGTAGAGCAACAGCAGACTGGCCGGGTTGATGACATCCACAAGCCACTGGGGAGCGTCGGGATAGAGGCCACGCATGCCACCGGTACGAATCTGGAGGAAGAGCAGCAGAGAGACGACGGCGGTGGTAGACAGGCCAGCCAGCCAGGCGATTCTCCGGCCCCGCGGAGAATGGAACCAGACACCTGTCCCTGTCGACTCGCGATCGATGTAGGGGATCACCATCAAAGCGACCAGGGTGAGGAAAGGAATAAAAACCCCGCCCACAAAGGCCGAGTAGCTGACCAGCTCTTGCAGGGCAAGAAAGTACCAGGGCGCCTTGGCGGGGTTCTCGGGAAACTGGGGGTTGGCGATGTCCTTCAGCGGAGCTCCGACAAGCAGCGACAGAATCATGAAGGCCGTGAGAGTAAGGATGGAGAGGGTAAGGAGCCGGAAGACCAAGTGAGGCCAGGCCATCAGGGTATCTTCCGGGCCGCGATCCACCATGGGGGTGCGCCCCCGGACCAGCTCCATGAGCCCATAGGTTTTTCGGGTATCCGGCGGAAAGACCTCTGCCCCTGACTCCGCCGCCGGCAGCGGGACGGGCGCGGAGGGGCTGGCGTCCTCTTCCGGGCGACTCAAGCCGCCGTCCTTGCGGATGCGCCAGAAATGAACGCCCAACACCGCCAGCAAGAGAACCGGCAGGATGGCCACGTGGAGGACATAAAAGCGAATCAGGGCTTCCTGGCCGACCTCGTTGCCTCCCAGCAGCAAATAGCGCATCTCTTTGCCGACGAACGGAAAATAGCTCATGATGTTCGTCCCCACCGTAATGGCCCAGAAGGCGAGCTGATCCCAGGGCAGCAGGTAGCCGGTGAAGCTGAGCAAGAGGGTCAGGAAGAAGAGAACGACGCCGACCACCCAGTTGAACTCCCGGGGCGGCCGAAACGAGCCCGTGTAGAAGACCCGGCACATGTGCAAGAAAACCGCAGCCACCATCCCGTGGGCGGCCCAGCGGTGGATGTTGCGGAGCAGGTTGCCGTTGGAGACGACGAATTCCAGGTCTTTCATGCGCTGGTAGGCCTGGTCAGTGGCGGGAACGTAGTAGAACATCAGCACGATTCCGCCCACAACAAGGATAAGAAACAAGACAAAGGCGATGACCCCCAGGCCCAAGGTATAGCCGAACCGCAGCGTGTTTTTGTGCACAGAAACCGGGAATATATGCAGGAAGAAATTCTGGTTCATGATTTCGGCCCGCCCCTGGTCGGTATCCACCGGGCCATGGCGGACCACAGAGTCCAGGAGGTTGCGGAAGAGGAGTCGCGCGTTGCGCCGGAACCCGCCCAGCATGCCTTCGCCGTGCCGGTTCGCCTTCATCGTTCGTCCGTCCTCCGCTTGCCCCTGCTAGAGGCGAAACTTCGTTCCCGGTTTGACTTCTTCGTTGGCATCCACCACCAGTTGGCCGTCAAAGGCCAAGCTGACACGGTACCAAGATAAGGGGCGCGGAGCCGGCCCGGCCTTGACTCGGCCTGAAGCGTCAAAGCGGCTGCCGTGACAGGGACAGAAGAAGCCCTCGTTGGTTCTGTTGACCACGCAGCCCAGGTGGGTACAGACAGCCGAGATGGCGTGTATGCCTTCGCCCGGGTTGTTGTAAACGAATAGTCTTTCTTCGGGCCGGGCAGTGACACTCCCCGCCGGAAAATCGCTGGGGAAGCCAATCTTGTATCGTCGGGAAGGTTCGTAAAGGGCATTGGGATAGAGTGTGCGTGCCAGGCCGGCGAACATGGCCGCCACGGTGGTCCAAAAACTCCCCCAGCCCACCTGGCTAAGAAAGTGGCGTCGCCTCACCTAGCTCCCTCCGCTGATAGGTCAATTCCTCGCGAAACTGAAATAGTTCCATGGTGATGGCCTTGGTGGGACAGCGTTGCGCACACAACCCGCAGCGGATGCACTTCTCTTCGTCCTTGAGCATGGCCGTCAGGTGGGAGCGCTGGTCGTCGTGAGCGCGGAGAAGGGCAGCCAGCTCCTCTCCTCCCGCCAGTTGCTGCGCCGGCACCAGCTTCAAGCACTTCTCCGGGCAGATATCCACGCAGCCGCCGCACAAGATGCACAGTTGGCCGTTGAACACCGGGTTGAGGCTGCACCCGAGACAGCGGTTCGCCTGGCGCTGCGCCTGCGAAGCGTCGTAGCCCAACTCGACTTCCGCGATGCCAATGCGTCGCTCGATAGGCTGCGCGGGCACTTTTTCTCGAGGGAGGGACAGGCAAGCGGGAAGCAGGCGATGGCGGGGGATGGGCACCATACGACCGCGCGGCACCACGCGCAGTTCAGATCCTTCCAAGTAAGCAGCGATGGCGTGGGCCGCCTTCTGGCCGTCAGCCACCGCGTGAATGATGAGCCGCGGACCAAAAGCCACATCGCCGCCGGCATAGATGCCGGGAGCGCTGGTGGCGAGCGTGTCAGGATTAATCTGGAGCGTGCCCCGAGGCGTAACCTGGAGGCCATCCTCCGGGGTCAGGAAGGAGAAATCACTCGCCTGCCCAATGGCGAGGATGACCGTGTCGGCTTCCAGGACGGATTCAGTGCCGGGTTTGAAGGTGGGGTTGAAGCGGCCGCTGCTGTCAAAAACGGAGGCGACGTCAAGAAACTCCACTCCTGTCGCCTTGCCGTCTTTGCCCAGAATCCGCTTGGGGCCGAGGGAGGTGTGGAGTTTGATCCCTTCCTCCAGGGCTTCCTCGATCTCCCTGGGGTTGGCCGGCATCTCATGGGGGGCTTCCAAGCAGGCCATGGAGACTTCCTTCACCCCCAAGCGCAGGGCTGACCGGGCCACATCCATGGCCACCTTCATGGCGTCGGGCTGGCTCTCGGGAAGCTGCGCCACCTGGCGGAGCGTCTCCTGGGCTTCACGGAGCGCGGCCCGAAGCTCCTCGGGGCCGAGCTCTTCCAGGGGCGGGATCTTGCGCAGGGCTGAACGAGCCACATCCACCGCCACACCGCCGCCGCCGATCACCAGCACCCGGCGCCCCAGCTCGACCTTGTAGCCCAGGTTGACGTTCAGGAGAAACTCGATCGCCCGCAGCACGCCGTCCTGTTCCACCCCTTCGATTTGCAGGGAGCGGGTAGCGTGCGCCCCGATGGCCAGAAAGATGGCTTCGTAGCCCTGGCGGCGAAGGTCGCGGAGGCTAAAGTCGCGTCCCAGACGGCTGTTGAGCTTCAGCTCAACGCCGAGGTCGAGGATGGCCTGGATTTCGGCGCGAATGAGCTCTCGCGGCACCCGATATTCTGGGATTCCCAATACCACCATGCCCCCGGGCAAGCCTTGAGCTTCGAAAATGGTCACTCGATGCCCGAGCACCGCGAGGTCGTGGGCTGCACTAAGTCCAGCTGGGCCCGAGCCCACGATAGCCACCTTCTTCCCCCTCTGGTGCCGGGGCAGGAGTTGAAGAGCGGAGCGGTCACGAAAGGTGGTCGAATCCTGCGGCCCCGCGCCGAAGGGAGGAGGCTCCCGGGTGACGGCTTCTTCAGGAGTGCTGGGGGGCAGGCGGGGCTTGCCCTCTTTTCCGCCAGCCTCGCTTCCGTATTGCTCGGCCACAAACCGTTTCAGGGCGCGGATGGAGACCGCTTCATCCAGACGTCCGCGACGGCAGGCCGCCTCACAAGGAGCGCCGCACACGCGCCCGCAGATGGACGCCAACGGATTTGACTCGCGGGCGATAAGGTAGGCCTTTTGATACTCGCCGAGAGCGATGGCCTTGACATAGCCGCGGGCGTCGGTGTGGACCGGACAGTTAGATTGGCAGCTGATCAACCCCCGGTAGTACTCGTAGTCGGGGATCCGTACCCGGTATTTCCTCTCGGGTTCGCTCATGGGCCTGGTGTCCGGCTAGGTCGGCTCGGGGCCCGCCACTGCCCTCTGGCCAACCGGCTCTCCAACAAGAGGCAAACCTCTGGCATGCGCCAGGGCAATCGCCATACCATTTCGGCTGGCGGTTGCGTCTCTATCTACTTGGAAAAGCAGGGGGTTTTCTCGTCCGCGGATTTGTCGAACTTCTGGGCTCAGGGAATGTGGGGATTTTCAACAATGTTGCGTTCTTTACCCCGGACTCCGCCAATCGCCTAGCCTGTGGGCAATTGGCTTCGGGGTGCATGACAAGCTTTTTGGGAGAACCAGAAGCCAGCTTGGCTAGGAACCAAGGGTCGGCTTCATAGAGCAGTTGAGGGACCCTAACGGTGGCACGCCTGGATGTGATGGGCCGAAACCACAACTTCTCGAGCTGGGCTTCTACCTCATTGATTGCCCAAACCAGAAGCTCATGCCGCGCCAAAACCATGTGGTTTTGGCCCAATAGAATCGGCTGGCTCACGCCTTGGCCTTACAACAACTTGGACTGTCTGATAGACGGAACCTTTTTGGCGCACTTGCCAGGGGGCGGGTGTTGGGCTAGTAGAGTGAACCCGATCTCCTCAAAGCCAACTCAACGAACTCACCGGCAAAGCGAAGATACTCGCGCGCCTTTTGGTCGCACCAAGTCCCAATTCGATCGGCCTCCGTCCGTCGATCAATCGCCTCTTCGATCTTCCACACCTTCCTACAGACCACTGTGTCGAGTAAGTCGTCTACAAACTCGAACCGATTGGACTGGACAGTTCCTCCAGCGGTCAACGTTGACGTGCTCGCGTTTGTCCTAGCAGCGCGATTCTTGATCCCCCAGCGCAAGTAAGAACCATCACAGTGGAATGCCACTCGATGACGGACCTGACCAACATAACGGTTAAAGTCAGATGCGTCGGCACCTCCTGAACCTGAGAACGCTCACAGGGCCCATTCACGACCACAAGATGGGCTTCTGGCGGGCGGTCGATCTCTCGGGGATCCCGCACATCCGGTTTCACGACCTCCGGCACACGTTTGCCACGAGGCTCGTGCGGTCCGGGGCGGACCTGATCACGGTGCAGCAGCTCCTGGGTCACTCAACCATTCGCATGACGGCCCGGTATGCGCACTCGCTGTGGGAGGACAAGGAGGCGGCGGTAAAGCTCCTGGAAGGGGCTTCGGTGTCCAGTACTAGACACTATCTAGACACCGCGGCCCAGTCCGGGGTCTTGCCAGCGGAGGCTAAGTCGGTGAGAATACAAGCAGTAGGCGCGTAGCTCAGCTGGTTAGAGCGCTACCTTGACACGGTAGAGGTCGGCGGTTCGAGTCCGCCCGCGCCTACCACTCCATATTCCGGAGAAACTCGTGAGCGGTCCGGCCAATCCTCTGAAAGTGGTCAAGACCAACTGGCACGTGGGTGACCAACGAGAAGTATCGGCCCGAGCTCTGGAAGCTCTGCACGGCACCGACGCCTACGACTCCTACGAAAAGCTCTATCGGATCGACGGCCTGGCCTGGCGCCTGGAAGGCCGCATCAGCCGCGCGGACGGCACGAGCGTCTGCTTCCTGCGTTGCGTAAACGAGTAGTTGCCCCCAAGCAAGGAAAAGCCCGCCCCGGCGAAGGGACGGGCAGAGAAAAAAACCCTAGGACCGTCGTCTCGAGTCCGGATTAGAGACCGGAGACGCGGCTGGGGAAGGTGACCAGCCGGTGGCCGACCACGTTCCCGAAATACTCGAGGATGGTGGCCATCTCCAGCAGGCCCGACCGCCAGCTCGGCCAGCCCAGCAGCCGCTTCAGCCGCACCCACAAACGCAGGAGCTGGAAGTCCATGATCAGCAAGCGCTCGGTGCGGGAGTAGCGCCCCACGTGCACGGTGGCGGCGTTGCGCAGGAGATAGGTCAGCGCCTCGTAGTCCCGCTCCAGGGTCGTCAGCAGGCCGGCGTAGTCGGCGATTTCTTCGGGGTATTCCGCCAGCGCCTTGCGGATGGCCAAGTACTCGAGCTGGTTGGCCTCCGCCACCTCGGCGCTGTAGTCCTGCTCAAAGCGCTGCCGCAAAACGGATTGAGCCGCCGATCGCAGCCAGAACAGCAGCAGCAACCCGGAACTGACCAGGATGAACACGCTGACAAAGTAAGCGAACATCGAACCTCACTCGGACGAGATTTTTACTTTCACCAGGGATTCTTCGGGCCGGGGCACCGGTGCCACCGCCGCCTCGCCTTCAGGCACGCGCCAGAACGTGTACAGCCACAGCGCTACCATCAGGGTATAAGCCAGCGGAGGCACCATCGTCAAGGCATTCTTCAGCCCGCTGGACAGAAACTGCAAGGCATAGTTGGCGGCATGGGCCGAGAAGTAGATCCCGAGGCCGGAGACCAGCAATACAAACCGGCGGCTCTCCGCATGCAGGTAGTTCATGGACAGCCAGAGCAGGAACGTGAGGAGCACCCCTACGAAAAACATGTTTTGCTGCAGCTCAATGAGGAAGCTGGAGTAAAGCGTCGAATAGTTGCGCCAGACAAAGAGAGCTGAAATCCCCACCACCATGATGAAGAAAATGCCCAGGGTGGGCCGGATGTAAGGCCGGAAAACGGAGTCCCGCAGCAGCTTGTCAAAGAAGCTGGCAATCAAGAGGTATCCGATCATCGAACCAACAGCATCGCCTGTGTAGTAGAAATAGAAATACGTAAGAGAGCGGTAACCGTAGTAGTGGATAAAATAAAGAGTCCCGAGCGTGTGCGCGGCCGAAACCAGGATGTAGAGATTGATGAAAAAGTAGCGGCGGAAGATTTTTTGGCGCAGGCACACCCCCACCATTCCCAGCGAGATCGCCACGCTGAGCAACGCCACGACCAAGTCGTAGGTGCCAATCATGGTCTAGCCCCGGCTAATCCCGAGGTAGCCCTCCGAAAACTAGACCCGGCAGCCTGCTTTCGCAGGCCAACTACGCTCTTGCCTCCGGGACTAGTGCCCCAAATCCGGAATCGGCGGCGGCGGACCGCCACCAATCGCCAACACCACCGGGGTGTCCGACCCCGAGTGCTGCGCCACGACGTTCTTCAAGCCGACCAGCGAGCATACCAGCAAGAAAGCAAACAGCAAGCACACAAGTAGACGTCGCATCTTCCCCAGTACCCCCATCGAAGATTTGTTCCCCAAAAACGACCGAATTCTCATCTCCTACCTCCTGCCAGGCAATAGGAATATAGTCCCAAAAGTGAAGCCATGGCTAACTTGTTGATAATAATAATATTAACTGTAGTACAAGCCCCTTTTGGAACGTTTCTTGCCCTATTCCCACTCTCTTCATGCACTTTCCCGACCGTACCGGCGGCCTAGTGCTATAATTTCCCAGCTATCGGCCTCCCACGGGACGCCTAGTCAAAAACGATGATGGATCGTACCGAAGCTTGGAACTTGCTTTGCGAATTCACGCAAAGCGACAGCCTGCGCAAGCATGCGCTGGCTGTGGAAGCCTGCCTGCGAGCCTATGCGGAAAAACTCGGCGGTGACAAGGACACCTGGAGCGTGGTCGGCCTGCTCCACGACTTTGACTACGAACGCTACCCGCAGGCACCCGACCATCCGCTCGAAGGCTCCAAGATCCTCCGGCAGCGCGGCTACCCGGATGAAATCATCCAATCCATCCTCTCCCATGCCGACTACATGAACGTGCCCCGGGAGACGCCCCTGCAAAAAGCGCTTTACGCCTGCGATGAACTGGCCGGCTTCATCACCGCCGTCACCCTAGTGCGCCCCAACAAGAGCCTGGCGGAGGTGGAAGTGCAGTCGGTGAAGAAGAAGTTCAAAGACAAGGCGTTCGCCCGCACGGTGAACCGCGAGGATATCTTCCGCGGGGCGGCGGAGCTGGGCGTGGACCTCGACACGCACATCGCCACCTGCCTCGAGGCCATGCGCGGCATCGCGCCCGAGCTCGGACTGGAGGGGAAAACGCCGGACGGCTCGCCCGGCTAGTGCCGTTCCAACTTGTCACCCGACCCCGCTTTCGATCTCCGACGCTGCCCAGCTAAGTTGGAACGGTACTAGACCACCACGCTCTCTTTGTATTCCCCGAAGACCCGCCGCAGGGCGTCGGCGATTTCTCCCACGGTGGCGTAGGCTTCGACCGCCTGGAGGATGGGCGGCATAAGATTCTCCGAGCTCCGGGCAGCCTCTTCCACCCGCGCGAGAGCCGTTCGCACGGGCGCGGCCTCGCGGCGGGCCCGCAGTCGCCGCAACCGCTCGACCTGGGCTTGCTCGATCTCCGGGTCAATGCGCAGCGTCGGCACCGCGCCTTCCTGTGCGGCGGTGTAGCGGTTCACCCCCACCACCACCTGCTCGCCGCGCTCCACCGCGCGCTGGCACTCAAAGGCCGCCTGCTGGATCTCCCGTTGCACCCACCCCTTCTCGATGGCCGCCAGCATCCCGCCCAGTTTTTCGATCCGCTCGAGGTACTCCCGCGCCCGCCGCTCGATCCCCTGTGTCAGGCTCTCGACGTAGTAAGCGCCGCCAAGCGGGTCCACCGTGTCGGCGACGCCGCTCTCGTGGGCGATCACCTGCTGGGTGCGCAAGGCCAGCAGGGCGGCCTCCTCGGTCGGCAATCCCAGGGCCTCGTCCTTGGCGTTGCAGTGCAGCGACTGGCAGCCACCCAGAACCGCGGCCAGCGCTTCGAGCGCCGTCCGCACCAGGTTCACGTCGGGCTGCTGCGCCGTCAGCGTGGAGCCGGCCGTCTGCGCGTGGAAGCGCAGCAGCAAGGAGCGCTCGTCCTTCGGCTGGTAGCGTTCCCGCAGCAGCCGCGCCCACAGCCGCCGTGCCGCGCGGAACTTGGCCACTTCTTCGAAGAAATCGCTGTGGGCGTTGAAAAAGAAGGACAGCCGCGGAGCGCAGTCATCCACGCTCAAACCCCGCTCCACTGCTGCCTGCACATAGGTCAGCGCGTTCGCCAGCGTGAAAGCCACTTCCTGCACGGCGGTGGAGCCCGCCTCGCGGATGTGGTAGCCGCTGATGGAAATGGTGTTCCACTCCGGCAGCTCCTCCTTGCAGTAGGCAAAGATATCGGTGACGAGCCGCAGCGCTGGGCGCGGCGGAAAAATATAGGTGCCCCGGGCCATGTACTCTTTCAGGATGTCGTTCTGCACCGTGCCGGCAAGCTTCTGCGGGTTGACCCCCTGCCGCCTGGCCACCGCCACATAGAGCGCCAGCAGGATGGCGGCGGTGGCGTTGATGGTCATCGAGGTGGAGACGCGGTCGAGCGGGATGCCGGCGAAAAGCTCCTCCATGTCCTCCAGGGAGTCGATGGCCACACCGACCCGGCCCACTTCGCCGCGCGCCTGCGGGTGGTCGGAGTCGTATCCGATCTGCGTGGGCAGGTCGAAAGCCACCGACAAACCGGTCTGGCCCTGCTCGAGCAGGTAACGGAAACGCCGGTTCGACTCGGCGGCCGTCCCGTAGCCGGCGTACTGCCGCATCGTCCACAGCCGGCCGCGGTACATGGTGGGATGGACGCCACGAGTGAAGGGAAACTCGCCCGGGCGGGCGAGGTCGCGGTCGGGCTCGAGTCCGGCGGCGTCCTGGCGGGTGTAGACCGGTTTGATTTCGATGTGCGAAGTGGTTTCGATCTTCGCCGGGTGCTCCCCCGCGCGTTTTTTGGTCGTGGTTCCCTTGCCCATAGACGCCGCCGGCTTTTTCTGCCCCGGCGCCGGCTATGGTAGCCGAGGCGAGGGTCTCCGGCAAGGCGGTGAAGGACTCGGTTTCAGCTTGACACTCATTTTTGCCGAGGCATAGAATGCGCTCGGATTCGAAATCGCGCGGTACAAGGACGGCCTGGTGGAACTGGACAACCGCATGAAGCAGTTGTTGCGTGAGCTCGGGCGCGCCATCAACGAAGCCGTGGCCGATTCCGACCGCATCGCCCAGAGCATCTCCCGCATCAAGGCCAACGGCTACGATGTCTTCCTGATGCTGGACGCCGTCGTCGGCCTGAACAAGCGCGCCAATCGCGAGGCCGGGTCCCAGGAAACGCTGATGACCAAACAGGACCGGCGCTTCTTGAAGTCGCTCAAGATCCGGCTGGACGAGGAAGCCGCCGCGGCGGAGACGGACCCCGAGTCGCGGCTGGCGATCACGCCCCAGGATGTGAAATTCCTTAAGTCGCTGCGAATCGACGTTGATGACCTCCGCTGACATGCGCCGCGCTTTCCTGGGCCTGCTGTTGTTGCTGGCGGTCCCCGCCGCCGCCCAGGTCACCACCTCGAAGCCGATCGAGGTGGAAGCCCCCAAGCCCAAGAAGCTCCAGTTCAAAGGCGAAGTGCTCACGGTGAGCCGCGTGGCCATCACCGTGCGCAGCCTGGAGAACGCCAACCTGGTGCGGACCTTCACCTTCAGCGAAAAGCTCGCGCCGAAGATGGCCAAGCAGATCGACGCAGACCGCTCCTACCAGCACGGCGACCGGGTGAAGGTTGTATACCTGGACGGCACCGAGGTCGCGCTCAAAATCAAGGGCAAGCCTCGCCAGCAGCGCCCCTAACGCCGCTTCTTTTCTGCTCCCGCCTTGACCCTTTCCTGCCGCGGGACTACGATTCTTCTGCGAGGCTGACCGTGCACCGCCGACCCGCCGTGGCCGGACGTTTCTATCCCGCCCGGCCCCAAGAGCTCACCCGCGACTTGGAGCGCTACCTCGAGCGGACCACGCCCCCGCAGCAGGCCATCGGTTGCGTCGTTCCCCATGCGGGCATCATGTACTCCGGCCACGTCGCCGGCGCGGTCTACGCGCGCCTGAAGCCAGCCTCGTCCTACATCATCCTCTGCCCCAACCACACCGGCGCCGGCCGCCCGCTTGCCATCATGTCAACGGGCGACTGGGAAACGCCGCTCGGCAATGTTCCGATTGATTCCGCCCTGGCCGAGGCGCTCAAGCGGGCCTGCCCTGCCCTGGAAGAAGACGACGAAGCCCACCGCTTCGAACATTCGCTGGAGGTGCAGCTTCCCTTCCTCCAGCATTTGCAGGAAGATTTTCGCTTTGTCCCCATCGCCATCGGCGTGGGGCGCTACGAGCCGCTGGCAGAGCTCGGGCGGGCGTTGGCGCGGGTGGTGGAAGCGGCAGGTTCGCGCCCGCTGCTGGTGGCGTCCTCGGACTTGAACCACTACGAACCCGACGCCGTCAATCGCGTCAAGGACCGTCAGGCCATTGACCAGATCCTCGCTCTCGATCCCCGCGGGCTCTATGACACCGTCCACCGCGAGCGCATCTCCATGTGCGGCTTCGGACCGGCGGTGGCCGTGCTGACGGCGGCCCGGGAGCTCGGGGCCCGCCAGGCGGAACTGGTGCGCTACGCCACCTCCGGCGACATTACCGGGGACCGCAGCGCTGTGGTCGGCTATGCAGGGATTGTGATTCGCTAGGCGGGTTCGAGCCTAT
>MEKM01000178.1:0-434 GCA_001766965.1 Acidobacteria bacterium RIFCSPHIGHO2_01_FULL_67_28
CAGCACCAGCCGGTCCGCTCCGGTCACGTCCACCCCCAGCCGGAACGCCATGTTCACCCAGCACCAGCCGGTCCGCTCCGGTCACGTCCACCCCCAGCCGGAACGCCATGTTCACCGCCGCCAGCGTCAGCGACTCCGCCAGCACCAGCCCCAGCACCAGCCGGTTCGAGAAGCCCACCGTCTTCAGCACCGCCAGCTCCGCCGTCCGCTCGCGGACCGACTGCATCATGGTGTTCCCGGTCACCAGCAGGATGGTGAAGAACACGGCGGTCAGGATGCCGCCGATGATGGCGCCGATGTTGCCGATCTGCTTGGCGAAGCCCTGGATGAAAGCCTTCTCGGTGGAGGTCTTGGTTTCGTAGAAGGAATTGGCGAACTGGGTGTCGATGCGCTGGGCGATGTCGTCGGCGTGCGCCGGGTCGTTGATGCGGACG
>MEKM01000178.1:449-4388 GCA_001766965.1 Acidobacteria bacterium RIFCSPHIGHO2_01_FULL_67_28
CGGGTCGTTGATGCGGACGATGTACCAGCCGACCTGCCCTTTGGCGAACATCCGCGCCTCGTCGAAGTAGTCGTAGTGGAAGAGGAACTGGGTGGTGTCGGTGGCGTCTTCGGCGCCGTCGTAGATCCCCACCAGGTTGAACTCCCAGGCGCTCGAGCCGTCGGCCTTGCGCCATACCGTCGCCTGGATGGGGATGCGGTCGCCAATCTTCCACCCGAAGCGCTCGGCGGTGTTGCGCCCGACGATGGCCGCCGTCCGGTCGGCCAGCCAGGCCTGCTTCTGCTCCTCCGGCAGGAGGAACTCGGGGTAGAGGGCGAGGTAGCCCTCCGGCTCGACCGCCATCTGCGGAAAGAAATTCTTCGGCTCCTGGTAGATGCCGCCGAACCAGGAGGCGTGCGTGGCTTCGACTACGCCTGGCGTGGCCTCGATGCGCCCCAGGTAGCTTTCCGGCAGCAGGATGCTGAACGACACTTTGTGGCGCAGCACCAGCCGGTCCGCTCCGGTCACGTCCACCCCCAGCCGGAACGCCATGTTCACCGCCGCCAGATAGCCGTAGAGCAGAAAGGCGATGAGAATGGAGAGCAGGGTGAAGAAAGTGCGGACGCGCTTCCGCCGCAACGCGCTCCAGATGAGCGGCCAGAACTTCATTCGAGCGGCTCCGCGCTCAAGGTGCCCTTGTTCAGGTAGAGCGTGCGACGGGCGCGGGCGGCGGCGTGCGGGTCGTGGGTGACCATGACGATGGTCTTGCCGTGCTCGCGGTTGAGCGCTTGGAGCAGGCCGAGGATTTCGTCCTCGGACTTGCGGTCGAGGTCGCCGGTGGGCTCGTCGCACAGCAGCAGCGTCGGGTCGGCCACAATGGCCCGGGCGATGGCGACGCGCTGCTCCTGCCCGCCGGAGAGCTGCCGGGGATAGTGCTGGGCGCGGTCGGCCAGCCCCACCACCGCGAGCGCCGCCTGCACGTGCTTCTTGCGCGCGGCGCGCGAGAGCGGCGCCAGCAGCAGCGGCAGCTCCACGTTCCGCTCCGCCGTCAGCACCGGCAGGAGGTTGTAGAGCTGGAAGATGAACCCGATGTGGCGGGCCCGCCAGCGCGCCAGCTCGCTCTCCGTCATGCGGTCAACGCGCTCGCCGCCGACTTCGACCGCGCCTTGCGAGGGGCGGTCGAGCCCGGCGATCAGGTTGAGCAGGGTGGACTTGCCCGAGCCCGACGGGCCCATCAGCGCCAGGAAATCGCCGCGGGGGACTTCGAGGTTGAGGTTCTGCAAGACGTCAATCCGCTCGCTGCCGCGGTGAAAGACCTTGTGCAGGTTTTCGACGCGCACCAGGGTCTGGTTGGTTCCCACGGGGCCTCCTTAACGGGGTGCAACCCGGTCGCCATCGGCCAGTTTCTCGGGGCCTTCCACCACCACCGGCTCGCCGGCGCTCACGCCCGCCAGCACGTCCACCCGATTGCCGTCGGCGGCGCCCAGCCGCACCCGGCGGCGCTCCACCCGGTCCTGCCGCACCACGTAGACCACGTCTTCGTCGCCTTCGCGGCGCACGGCCGCGCGCGGCACCACCAGGCGCGGCCGCGGGCTGCTGGTCGCCGCCCACTCCGGGTCGAGGAAGCTCACCTTCACCCCCATGTCCGGCAGGAGGCGCGGGTCGAGCTGGTCAAAGCCGATGCGCACCTTGACGGTGGCCTTCTGCCGGTCGGCGGAGGGGATGGTGGTGATGACGTGGGCGGGGATGCGCCAGTCGGGGTAGGCGTCGAGCGCCGCCTCCACCCGCTGCCGGGGCTTGACCCGGGCGATGTAGCTTTCGTTGACGTCCACTTCGATTTCAAGCGAGGCCATGTCCACGATAGTGCAGATGCCGGTGCGGGTGAAGCCGCCCCCGGCCGAAATCGGCGAGACCATTTCGCCCGGCTGCGCGTCCTTCGAGACCACCACGCCGGCGAAGGGCGCGCGGATGACCGTGTCGTCGAGCTCCCGCTGCCGCACCGCCACCACCCGCTCCGCCACCGCTGCTTCCTCCTGCCCCAGGGCCAGCCGGGCCTCGAGCGAATCCACTTCGGCCCGGGCCTTGTCGAGCTCGGCCTGGCTCGAAACGCCTTCGGCCGCCAGCCCCTCCGTGCGCCCCAGGGTGAGCTTGGCTTCCGCCAGGCGCACGCGAGTTTCTGCCAGCGCCTGCCGGGCGGCGGCGAGCTGCGCTTTGCTTAAGGCCAGGTTGACCTGGGGGGTGGCGTCGTCCAGCCGCGCCACCACCTGGCCGGCTTTGACCGTCATCCCTTCTTCGATCAGCACTTCGACGATCTTGCCGGTGATCTTCGACGAGACCGTGGATTGCCGCCGGGCGGTGACGTAGCCGGAGGCGTTCAGCACCGCGCCCCCCGTGGCCCCGCGGATCTCCTCGACCGGGACGGTGCGCACCGCGGCCGCCCGCGCCGTGCCCCACCACCACCAGCCGCCCGCCGCGAGGGCCAGCGGCACGAGCAGCAGCGCCCACAGCCAGCGGCCGGCGCCGCCCGGGCGCGAGTCCCGCTCGATGCGCAGCTCTTTCAGGAGTTCATTCTTTTCGGCCATCACGGTGTCCCGGACAGGGCGTGCAACCCTTCGATTATAACCGAGCTTGGTGGCGCGCAGCCGGTCCGCCGGCTTGCCTTTTCCCGCCAGCGTGCTATAAAGGCCGCGTGGAAGAGGGTCGGGAGGCGGCGGCACAGGCAGGGGAGAAGGCTGCGCCGCTGGCTGACCTCGAGCGCTGCTGTCCGCGCTGCGGGCGCACGCTCGCCGAGCGCAGTTGCAAGCTTGTCTGCGACCGCTGCGGCTTCTACTTGTCTTGTTCGGATTTTTAGGGGGCAGGAATAGGTTTCCCCACCTTTGTAAAGCAGAGGTGGCACAGGCCTCTGGCCTGTGAAACACCGGCCCTTCGGCTTCGCTCAGGGCGAGCGGGACGCCGGTGCCACAACAGCCACAGAGTATGATGACGGTTGAAGAACTCGGCCAGGCATTGATCGCCCTGGGGTTCACCCCGGGCAAGATTACCGCCGCGCCGGGGAGCGACGCCTACATCTACCGCACCGCGCGCGTCCACCTGGCGGTGCCGCAGACGGCGCTGGCGCGCGCCCTGGAGCCGCCGCAGGACGTCGAGCCGGGCGCGCCCTGGGCGGTGGAGCTCAAGCTCGAAGCTCGCTGGCTCCACGCCGCCGACATCTTCCGCAAGAACGGCCTGCCCGCGCACCGGCTGGCCTTCGAGCAGTATCTGACCTGCCTGGCCAAAACCGGCCTGTTCCCCTCGCGGGTCGATGGCTTCTACGAGTTCGAGGCGCCGGAGTTTCTGGACCTGGCCGTCAGCTTGAACACCAAGGCCGAGGCGGACGACTTGACCCCGGAGATTCTCCGCCAGGTGGTGCCGCCCGTGGTGGACGCCCTGGTGCGCGCCGAGCTTTACCTGGTGTTTGCGGCCACCTTGGACGTGCTCCGCTACGAGTTGCGGCAGAAAGAGGAAGCCGCCCGGATTCACTTGCCCGGCCGGGGTTAGCCGGCCCATTTCCGCGAAGGAGGGCACTTGCGATGTCTCTCATGATCAAGACCCGGGACTCGGGCGGGGTCACCATCATCGACCTTCAGGGCAGGCTCGTCCTCGGCGACGAGTGCAACCAGCTGCGCGAGCAGGTGAAGACTCTACTCGCCGCCAACCAGAAGAAGATCGTCTTGAACCTCGCCGAGGTCAGCTTCATCGACTCGGCCGGGGTGGGGACGCTGGTGGCCTCCTTCACCTCCGCCAAGGCGCAGGAGGGCGAGATGAAGATGGCCAACCTGACCAAGAAGTTCAAGGAGACCCTGCAGATCACCCGCCTGCTCACCGTCTTCGAGGTCTACGAGAGCGAAGCCGAGGCCGTGGCCAGCTTCCAGTGACACGCGCTTCTTGCGTGTCATCCCGAGCCCCGAACCGTCGGGGCGA
>MEKM01000178.1:4400-6717 GCA_001766965.1 Acidobacteria bacterium RIFCSPHIGHO2_01_FULL_67_28
CTGCTTGTCTGACTAGGGCTCGTCGAGCCGGTAGATCGTGATTCCCGAAAGCAGCTTGGGGTAGAAGTCGGTGGACTTCTGCGGCAGCACCTCGCCGGCGAAGGCCACCTCGCGCACCTGCTCCACCCGGATGGGGTTCACCAGGAACGCCACTTGCGCGTGGCCGCTGTCGACGCTCCCCGCCGCCTCCTCTGCCCCGCGCAGGTAGCGCAGGTTCGTTTCCTTCCGCACCGACTCTTCCGTCAGTCCCAGGCAGCGCTCGAGCAGCAGCCGGTGCAGCACCACCAGGTCGAGCCCGCGCTGCCGGGGCGAAACCTCCGGCAGCAGCCGGGCGAGGTCGGCGTTCGCCTTGAGCAGGAACAGGTAGTAGACCGCCTCGCCCGCCGCGCACACCCCGAAGCTCGGCCGCTCCGCCCCGCGCTCGGCCAAATCCTGCAGCAGGCGCCGCCGGGCGGCGTCTTTGTCCTGGCCGGCGGCGGGGTAGGCGTACCAGTCGAAGTAGGGAGCGGCTTTTTCGCGGAAGGCAGCGAAGCTGAAGTCCGGGAGATTCGCCACCACGCGGTGGGTAGGGAGGATGGTCACCCCCGGCTGGTCCATGTTGACGAAGGTCATCATCACCCGTTCGTGCGCGGCCTCGGGGTCCGTGGCCCCGGTTTTCTGCCGGCACTCGTCGCGGTAGGCCATAGCGGTCTCGTAGCGGTGGTGGCCGTCGGCGATGATGAGCTTCTTCGGGGCCATCAGCTCGCGGACGCGGCCGACGGTTTCGGGATCGGTGACCGCCCACAGCCGGTGCACGGCGCCGTACTCGTCTTCCACAGTCTGCGGCGGCTGCTTTCGCGCGGCGGCTTCGAGCGCTTTGTCGATTGCGCGCGCCGGGTCGGTGTAAATCATGAAGAGCTGCCCGGTGTGCGTCCGTGTGTGCCGGAGCAGCTCCAGTCGGTCGGCCTTGGGGCCGGAGAGCGTCTGCTCGTGCCGGTGGATGACCCCGGCGGCGTAGTCTTCGATCTGTCCGAGAGCGATGAACCCCTTGCGCGTGCGCCGCTCCTTCGTCCCCGGAACCGCGTACTCTTGGAAATAAGGGTAGAGGGCCGGTTGGGCCTCGCGGGCCAGCGCCCCGGCGCGGATGGTCTCTTCCAGCCAGCGCGCCGCGCGGGTGTAAACGTTCTCGCCGTTGTCGCCCGGCTCGGGCTTCCCTTTTTCGAGCGGGATCAAATTGTAGGGCCCGAGCTGGTAGTACCGCTCCTGCATGGCGGGCGTGATCTTGTCGTAGGGTTGCGTGACCAGATTCTTGAGCGGCGCTCCCGCCCTCTCCGTCTGGTAGCGGAAGGCGCGGAAGGGGTAGATGCGAGCCATCAGGAGTCTCCTCTACAACCGAAGGGGGCGAGTCTACACGCGCCGCGGAGCGCCGGCAAGTCTGCCGCGGGCGGGCAAGCCTCTCCCGTCCGCCGCCGCTTCGTCTATAATGATGGTTTCTGCCGTTGCCGATGACTCGCTCCGCCTTCGACCCCGACGAGCTGGCGCGCCTGCGCCTGTTCATCTTCGACCTCGACGGCACGCTCATTGATTCCAAGCTCGACCTGGCGCTGGCGGTCAACGCCACCCGCGCCGCCTTCCGCCTGGGCCCGCTGCCCCACGAGCAGATCTTCGGCTACATCGGCGACGGCGCGCCCCTGCTGGTGCGCCGCGCGCTCGACCACACCGAGGACGACGCTTTGGTCGAGCAGGCCCTCGGGTTCTTCTTGCGGCATTACCGCGAGCACATGCTCGACAATACCGTCGCCTATCCCGGCGTGCGCGAGGGCTTGGCCGCGCTGGAGGCTGGCGGCCGCGTCCTTACCATCCTGACCAACAAGCCCGTCCGCATCAGCCGGGAAATCCTCGCCGGCCTCGGCCTCGCCGGCCACTTCCGGCTCGTCTACGGCGGCAACAGCTTCGAGCGCAAGAAGCCCGACCCCATGGGTGTCGAAGTCATCCTGCGCGAGACGCAGGCGAACAAAGACGAAGCGCTGGTGGTGGGCGACTCGGAAATCGACGTCCTCACCGCCCGCAACGCCGGTACCCGCGTCTGCGGCGTGACCTACGGGCTCGGCAGTCACCGGCTCGACGACTACCCGCCCGACCTGCGCGTGGATAGCCTGACGGAGTTGGCCGCGCTGGTCACCGAGAAAAAACCTGCAACCTAGGCGTGCGCCCGGCATCCAAGAGAACGTACCGGTAGTCAACTTCAAGGAGGAATCCATCTCATGAAGCAACGAATCACGGTTGTCGCTCTCGTGCTGGCCCTGGGTGTCGGCGTCGGCGTGGCGCTGGCCGGCAG
>MEKM01000179.1:0-2527 GCA_001766965.1 Acidobacteria bacterium RIFCSPHIGHO2_01_FULL_67_28
TGCGCGCAAAAATGAACGCCGCGCGCGCCACCACCCGCCCGCCAGCCACGTCCTCGGCAATCGGGTCGCGCGAGCTTTCCCGCGTGAACACCAGCCAGCAGTCGATCCCGTGCGCGGACAATGCTTCCGGCAGCAGCGCGTCCACTCGCTGCTTGCGGATGCTCTGTGCCTCGGGCGTCTCCGCCGCCAGGGCCGCGCCCGCCAGCAACCACACAAGCGCTGCCAGGAGAATCACTTGCCGGGATTGCTTCTGCCTCATGGACCTACCCTCCCCGTTTGCGGTTGACTTGGCTCCCCCCACGAATCTACCATAGTCGGCCAAGAAGGCGTTGCCGCACGCCGAGAAACGATGAAGACTGCCCTCCGCTTCGCGACCCTCTTGGCGCTTTTGCTGGTTGCTCTCGCCGTCCGCGCCGCCGATCCCTGGAAAGAGAAGCCCTACTCGGAGTGGACCCTGGAAGACGTCCAGAAGGTGATGAGCTCTTCGCCCTGGGTGAAGACGGTTCACGTCGACGCCCCCTGGATCAAGGGCGGGGCGCACTTTCTCTACAGCGTGCCGCCGGGCTGCGGCGGCCGCCCCGAGTTCGGCAAGCCGCCGAGCAACCCGCCGCAGTGGTCGGGCGATACTTCCGTCGTGGTTTCCGTGGTGGCCTTCCAGGTGAGCTGGGAGTCAGCCCGCACCCCGCGCGCCGCCCGGCTCCGCCTCCGCACCCTGTGCGCCGGGGAGGAGGCAGAGGAGGAAGACGAGGCCGAAATCATGGAGGAGTACCTCGAGCAGGAGCAGGAGGAGTACCTCATCACGGTGCACGCCCCCGACATGCAGCCCTTCGACGCCCTGGACGAAGACGCGCTCCAGCAGAGTACCTACCTGCTGCTCAAGAAAACCAAGCAGAAGGTGGCGCCCGCGCGCGTGATTATCGGGCGCGGCCCGGATCGAAGGACGGTGTTCCGCCTGGCCTTTTTCTTTCCCAAGACCGACGAGGCCGGCCAGCCCTGGATCGCCCCCGAGGACAAGGAAGTCGAATTCATCTGCCAGGGCGCCAACAAGGTGGTGGTGAAAGCCAAGTTCCAGCCCGCCAAGATGGCCACGCGCGACGGCCCCGACTTCTAGCCGCCTTTCAAATCTCAAATTTCAAGTCTCTGTATTTCTTAGCTGCGGTAGTGCGCATTGACGCGCACGTAGTCGGCCGTCAGGTCGCACGTCCAGAAAGTCGTCGCGGCGCGCCCGCGCCCGAGCCGCACCCGCACAGGGAATTGCCGCTGCGAAAGCTCCCGGTGCGCCCGCCGTTCATTGAACGGAACCGCACGCCCGCCCCGACACACGAGCTGGCTTCCCAGAAAGATATCCACCCGCCGCGGATCCACCGGAACGCCCGCGTTGCCGACGGCGGCGAGAATCCGTCCCCAGTTCGGGTCGGCGCCTGCCCAGGCGGTTTTCACGAGCGGCGAGTTGGCAATCGCCCGCGCCACTTGCTCGGCCTCCGACTCGGTCCGCGCCCCTTCGACCCGGAGCTCCACCACGTGCTGGACGCCTTCCCCGTCGGCCACAATCTGCCAAGCGAGCGACCGGCAAACCGCTGCCAGCGCCGTCGCGAAGCGGCGCGCGTCCGCGGCGCTTGCGACCCGCGCGCCCGAAGCCCCGCTCGCCAGCAGCAGCACGGTGTCGTTTGTCGAAGTGTCCCCGTCCACGCTGATGCGGTTGAAGGTTTGCGCGCAGGCAGCGCGCAAGGCACGGGCGAGCGCCTCCGGCGACGCCGCCGCGTCGGTGAAAAGATAGACCAACATAGTCGCGTGCGGTGGCACCGGCGTCCCGCCGGTGTTCACACCGGCCAGAGGCCGGTGCCACGATTGCCCTGCAAGGTGTAAGCGGGGCTGGATCATCCCCGCGCCTTTGGCGATGCCGAGCAGCGTCGCCTGCCCTCTGGAGCTCGCAGAGCGTAGGAGGGCCCGCTTCCTCCCGCAGCGGAAGCGCGCGGCCGCGAGCTTCGGACGCGTGTCCGTGGTCATGATGGCGCGCGCGAAGCCCATCACCGCGCGCCGCCCATCGCTCCGCCCGGCGCCCAGCCGCGGCAGCGCCCGCAGAATCTTTTTTACCGGCAGCTCCACCCCGATCACGCCGGTAGAAGAAGGAAAGACCTCGCGCGCGGGGATGCCGAGCCGCGCCGCCGCCTCGCGGCAAACCTTTTCGCAGGCCGCCCGGCCGCTGCGCGTGGCGCAGTTGGCGTTCCCGGAGTTGACGATGACGGCGCGCACGCGCCCGCGGCTGCGGACGAGATGCTCCCGGCCGACCTCGAGGGGCGCGGCCACGACGCGGTTCGAGGTGAAGACCGCCGCCGCCGTCGCGCCGGCGGGCGCCTCCACCAGCGCCAAATCGGGCCCGCCGCCTTTCTTCAACCCCGCCGCCGTAGCGGCGAAGCGGAACCCGCGCGGGACAACGACTCGGGAATAAATCGTGGCGGGAAACTTCATCCCGTTCACGGTGAGCCCGTTCAGGGCGAATCCGGCAGGCTGTCGAGAATCGGCAGGC
>MEKM01000179.1:2556-8657 GCA_001766965.1 Acidobacteria bacterium RIFCSPHIGHO2_01_FULL_67_28
CGCCCGCGTACAGCATCGCCACTTCGTCGCAACGGTAGAAGCGCGGGCACTTCAGGCAATCCTTCCAGATTTTCTGCGGCAGGCTCTCGTGCGCCGCCGGCGCGAAGCCGAGCCGGGCAAAGTAATCGGGGATGCGCGTAAAGAGACAGACGCGCTCGACGTGGTGCTGGCGGGCTTCGCCGAGCAGCGCCTCCACCACCCGCCGCCCCGCGCCCCGCCGCTGCCGCCCGGCGTCTACGGCGATCGAGCGCACCTCGGCCAAGTCGGTCCCGTAGAAGTGCAGCGCGCCGCAGGCGATCACCTCGCCGCGGTGCTCGACCACGGTGAAGTCGCGGATGTTTTCGGAAATCTCCGCCAGCGACCGCGGCAAGAGGATCTCCTCGGCCACGTAGGCCGCCATCAGCGCGTGGATGCGCGCCGCGTCCGGCAGCCGCGCTTTACGCGTGCGCACTGGGCTCCTTCACCCTGAGGGCATCAGCCCGAAGGCTTTCCAACCGCCTCTTGGCTTCCGCCAGTGCCTGCTCGACCCGCGCCGGCGCGGTGCCGCCGGGAACATCGTGGGCGGCGAGCACGGCCTCGAGCTTCAGAGCATCGTAGAAGTCTTTGTCGAACTCCGGCCGGAAGCGCCGCAGCTCGTCGAGCGTAAGCGTTTCGAGCGCCTTGCTCTTTTCCAGGCAGTAGACCACCGCCTGGCCGACGGCGGCGTGGGCCTGGCGGAAGGGCACGCCGCGCGCGGCGAGGTAGCCGGCCGCGGCGGTAGCGTTCAAGAACGGCGCCTGCGCCGCCGCCTGCATCCGCTCCCGGTCGAACTCGACCGCGCCGAGGAAGCCCGCGGCGACGGCGAGCGACCCGGCCACTGTGTCCGCCGCGTCGAAGAGCGGCTCCTGGCTTTCCTGCAAGTCCTTGTTGTAGGCGAGCGGCAGCCCTTTCAGCACGAAGGCCAGCGCCGTGGCCGCCCCCAGCACGCGGCCCGCCTTGCCGCGCAGGAGCTCGAGCGCGTCCGGGTTCTTTTTCTGCGGCAGGGCGCTGCTGCCGGTCGCGAAGCGGTCGGGCAGGCGCACGAAACCGTACTCGGCGGTGGAAAAAAGGGCCAGCTCCTCCGCCCAGCGGCTCAAGTGCAGAGCGACGAAGCCGAGCCCGTGGAGGAACTCGAGGGCGAAGTCGCGGTCGCTGGTGGCGTCGAGGCTGTTGGCGGAAATCTGCGCGAAGCCGAGCTCGCGGGCAAGCGCGGCCCGGTCGAGCGCGAGCGGCGCGCCCGCCACCGCCCCCGAGCCCAGCGGCAGCGCGTCCACGCGCTTCGCGCAATCCGCCA
This sequence comes from Acidobacteria bacterium RIFCSPHIGHO2_01_FULL_67_28, assembly GCA_001766965.1. Classification (GTDB taxonomy): domain Bacteria; phylum Acidobacteriota; class Terriglobia; order Acidiferrales; family 2-02-FULL-67-57; genus 2-02-FULL-67-57. The sequence goes on from MEKM01000179.1 coordinate 3,869, forward strand.
GCCGCTCGGCGTCGCGGAAGAACATCTCCGCGTAGGCGAGCAGCCAGTGCGCGGCCAGCACCGGCTCGGCCCGCTGCAGATGCGTGTAAGCGGGCATCGCCGTCCGGCCGAGCCCCCCGGCGCGGGCGAGAAAGACTTCGATGAAGTCGGCCAGGCGGCCGCGGATCTCGCCCAATTGCCGGCGGACGTAGAGCCGGAGGTCGGTGGCAATCTGCTCGTTGCGGCTGCGCCCGGTGTGGAGCTTGGAGCCGACTTCGCCCACGAGCTCCACCAGGCCGAGCTCGGCAAAGTGGTGGACGTCTTCGGCCTCGGAGGCGTCGAGCCAAGCCGGCTCCTCCGCCGCTTTCTTTTCCAGGCGGTCGAGCCCGTCGAGGATCGTTTTCGTCTCCGGCGCCGCCAGCGCGCCGGCGCGCTCGAGCGCCCGGGCGTAGGCGCGGCTGGCAGCGAGCTCTTCGCCGAGCAGCCGCCGGTCGAACCCGAACGAGCGCTGCCAGCGCTCGAAGCCGGCGTCCAACGGCTCGCGGAGACGCCCCGCCCACATTTTCATCGCGGCTTCTGCTCCTGGCGGAGCCGCGCCTGCACGCGCGCCGGCAGCCCGAGCAGCCGGATGAAGCCCTCGGCGTCCTTGGGGTTGTAGCCGTCCATCGAGAAAGCGGCGAGGTCGGTGCGGTAAAGCGAAAAGGGCGACTGGCGGGTGAGCACGGTGATGTTGCCCTTGTAGAGCTCGAGCCGCACGCGCCCGGTGACCGTCTTCTGCGTGGCGGTGACGAAAGCGTCCAGCGCCTCCCGCAGCGGCGTGAACCACAGGCCGTAGTAGACCAGTTCGGCGTAGCGCAGGCCGACCGGCTGCTTGAAGTGCAGCAGCTCGCGGTCGAGGCAGAGCGCTTCGAGCTCGCGGTGCGCCGCCACCAGCAGCGTCCCCCCCGGCGTCTCGTAGCAGCCGCGCGACTTGATGCCGACGAAGCGGTTCTCGACCAGGTCCACCCGCCCCACGGCGTTGCGCGCCCCGATCTCGTTCAGCGCTTCGACCAGCGCCACCGGCTCGAGCCGCTTCCCGTTCACGCCGACGGGCGTGCCGGACTCGAATTCGATCTCGACCTCCTCCGCCTTGTCGGGCGCCTCTTGCGGCGAGCGGGTCCATTGCCAGGTGGTCGGGAGCGGAGCGTTCGCCGGGTCTTCCAGCTCGCCGCCTTCCGAGCTCAAGTGCCAGAGGTTGCGGTCGCGGCTGTGGAGGTTCTGCCGGCTCTGGTTGACGTTCACGTTGTGGCTGGCGGCGTAGTCGAGCGCGTCCTCCCGCGAGCGGATCTTCCATTCGCGCCACGGCGCAACAATCTTCAGCTCCGGCGCCAGCGCCTGGTAGGCGTGCTCGAAGCGCACCTGGTCGTTCCCTTTCCCGGTGCAGCCGTGAGCGACCGCCGCGGCCCCGAAGCGCCGCGCCACCTCCACCTGGCAGCGGGCCAGGACGGGCCGCGCCATCGAAGTCCCGAGCAGGTACTTGTGCTCGTAGACGGCGCCGGCGCGCAGCGTGGGGAAGATGGCGTCGCGCACGAACTCCTGCCGCAAGTCTTCCACCGTGACCTCGGCCGCGCCCGTGCGCCGCGCCTTCTCCGCCACCGCGCGCAGGTCTTCTCCCTGGCCGACATCACCGACCATGGCGATGACGTCGTAGGAGTAGTTCTCCTTCAGCCAGGGGATGATGATGGAAGTGTCGAGCCCCCCGGAGTACGCCAGGACGATTTTTTCAGCCACGCGCGCGCCGCCCCTGTCCCGCCCCGAAGCTTCGGGGGCGATGCCCGTTTCCCATGAGCAGCAGCAGGATGGCTTTCTGCACGTGCAGGCGGTTTTCGGCCTGCTCGAAGACGAGCGAGGCGGGCGAGTCCATCACCGCGTCGGTCACCTCCTCGCCCCGATGGGCCGGCAGGCAGTGGAGGAAGACGGCGTGCGGCGCCGCCTGCGCCATCAGTTCCGCGTTCACCTGGTAGGGCGCGAAGATTTTTTTCCGCGCGGCGGTCTCGGCCTCCTGCCCCATGCTGGCCCAGACGTCGGTGTAGACCGCGTCGGCCCCGCGCACCGCTTCCTGCCAGTCGTAGGTGAGCTCGACCCGGCCGCCGGTGCGGGCGGCGGTTTCGCTGGCGGCGCGGACGATGTCGGCGTCGGGCTCGTAGCCGGGCGGCGTGGCCACGGCGATGCGGCCGCCGACGAGCGCCACCGTCAGCAGCAGCGAGTGGCAGACGTTATTGCCGTCACCCACGAAAGCAAGCTTCACCCGCCGCAAATCGCCGAAGCGCTCCTCGAGCGTGAAGTAGTCGCCCAGCGCCTGGCAGGGATGCTCGCGGTCGCTCAAGCCGTTGATGACCGGAATGGAAGCGTGCGCGGCCATCTCCGTCACCGTGCGGTGCGCGAAGGTGCGGAGCACGACGCCGTCCACCCAGCGCTCGAGGTTGCGGGCGATGTCGCCCAGGCTCTCGCGGGCCCCGAGGCGCGCCCCGGTCTCGTCGAAGAAGAGCGCGCGGCCGCCGAGCTCCGCCATCCCCACCTCGAAGGTGATGCGCGTGCGCAGCGACGCCTTCTCGAAAATCAGCACCAGCTGCTTGCCCGCCAGCGCCGTGTGGAACTCCTCGGGGCGCTCTTTCACCAGCCCGGTCAGCTCGAGAATCCCCTCCGCCTCGGGCGGTGTGAGGTCCTGGATGGACAGCAGGTCGGGGCCCGACAACCGCGTCAGCGTGCGCAGCGTGCTCACTTTTTCTTGGCGCTCCTTTGTTCGGCGTCCACGCCGGCGAAGACCTCCTCCAGCGTGGCGATGACGTTGTCCACCTGCCGCTCGGTGACGATATAGGGCGGCAGGAAACGCAAGACCGTGTCGTGGGTGCAGTTCAGGATGACGCCGCGCGCCAGCGCCTCGCGCACGATGGCCTTGCCGGGGAGCGCCAACTCGACGCCCACCATCAATCCCAGGCCGCGCACCTCGCGGATCCAGTCGTACTTCTTCTTCAGCTCCTCGAGCCGCGCGCGGAAGTACCCGCCCACGCGCCGCACGCGCGCGAGCAGCCGCTCGCGCTCAATGGTTTCGAGAAAAGCCAGCGCCACCGCGCAGGCCAGCGGCCCGCCGCCGAAGGTCGTGCCGTGCATCCCCGGATGAAACGCCAGCGCCACGCGCTCGCGCGCGAGGATCGCGCCGAGCGGCAGGCCCGCCGCCAGCGGCTTCGCCACCGTGACGATGTCGGGCTGAATCCCGTAGTGCTCGTAGGCGAACCAGCGCCCGGTCCGGCAGAGTCCGGACTGGATTTCGTCGGCGATGAGCAGCGCGTTCCCCCGGCGCGTGAGCGCCCGCGCTCGCGCGAAGAACTCCCGCGTCAGCGGCTGAATGCCGCCTTCTCCCTGGATGGGCTCGACGAGGATGGCGCAGACGCTCGAGTCGAACTGGCGCTCGAGGTCGCGGACGTCGTTGAAGCGCACGAAGCGCACCCCGGGCACGAGCGGCGCAAAGGGCGCGCGGTACTTCTTCTGCCCGGTCGCCGCCAGCGCCGCAAACGTCCGCCCGTGGAAAGAATTCTCGAGCGCGAGAATCCGCCAGCGCGGCTTGTGGCCGTTGGAGCTGTGCAGGCGCGCGTAGGCGCGCGCGAGCTTCAAGGCGCCCTCGATGGCCTCGGTGCCGCTGTTGGTGAAAAAGACGCGGTCGAGCCCGGAAATCTTCGCGAGCCGACGCGCCAGCGCCGCCTGGTAGTCGTGGTAAAACAAGTTGGAGACGTGGAGCAGGCGTCCCGCCTGCGCGGCCAGCGCGCGGCGGACGGCGGGGTGGCCGTGCCCGAGCGCGTTCACACCGATGCCGCTCAAGAAATCCAAGTAGCGCCGCCCGGCGGCGTCCCACAAATAGCAGCCGCGCCCGCGCCGGAAGAGCACCGGCTGGCGGTCGTAGGTGGGCACCAGCAGCTCGGCTTCGGCGCGCTTCACTCCGGCGAGCGTCATGCCGCCACCACCTCCGTTCCAATCCGCGCTTCCGCCGCCACCACTTGCGGCAGCGCTTCCACTTCTTCGGCCGGCACGATGTGCACGCGCTCGACCCCGCCGGCGAGCGCCCGCCGGCAGGCGTCGAGCTTGGGGAGCATCCCCCCGCGGATGACTTCGCGCTCGGCCAGCGCTTCAATCTCCGCCGCCCGCAGCCGCTCGATGAGCGCCTTGTCCGAATCCCACACGCCCGGCACGTCGGTCAGGAAAACCAGGGCTTCGGCCGCGCAAGCCACCGCGCAGGCCGCGGCCATCTGGTCGGCATTGATGTTGTAGTACTCGCCGTCCAGGCCCAGCGCCAGGCTCGCCACCACCGGCAGGGCGCCCTCGGCCCAGATGGCTTCGAGCCAGCGCGGATCGGCCGAGCAGATTTCGCCGACAAAGCCGAGGTCGCGCCCGTTCATCGGAACCTTGCGGGCGCGGAAGGCGAGCCCGTCTCCGCCCGTGAGTCCCACGGCGAGCTGCCCGGCGCGCGCCAGCGCCGCCACCAGCCGCTTGTTCACCCCGCCGGCGAGCACCATCAGGGCGACGTCGCGGGTTTCGGCGTCGGTGACGCGCAGGCCGTTGACGAACTCGCTCGGCTTGCCGAGCTGCTCGAGCGTGCGGGTGAGCGCGGCGCCGCCGCCGTGGACGACCGCCACGCGGTGGCCGGCCGCGGCCAGCGCTGCCAGCGCCTGCGCGCAGCGGGCGAGCAAGTCCGCGTCCTCGAGCGCCGCCCCGCCCAGCTTCACCACCAGCTTCACGCCAGCCCCTCCTTTTCGTCCCAGCCGTAGACCAGGTTCAG
>MEKM01000180.1 GCA_001766965.1 Acidobacteria bacterium RIFCSPHIGHO2_01_FULL_67_28
CTGCCGCCGCTCCCGGGCGAGACCCGAAAGACTTTTACCAGCGAGCAGGAAAAGTTCACCGCCGCCGAGAAAGAGTTCGCCTCCCTGCGCACTGATTTCCCACGGACCCGCGCCGCGCTCTTCGCCAAGCACTACCAGGCCCTCTGCCAGTGGGAACGAGGCGAGCACGACAGCGCTTTGGCGGGACTGGAAGAGCTCACGCGGGCCGCCGACCCGAACGTCGCCGCCCTCGCTAAGCTTCATCTAGCCGGCTACTACGAATCTCTCGGGCGCGCCGCCGAGGCCGAAAAGCTCTACCGCGACCTCGCCGACCACCCCGCCGTCACCGTCCCCCGCGCCACCGCGCAGCTCGCTCTGGCGCAACTGGTGAGCCACCGCGACGCCGCCGAAGCGCGTCGCCTGCTCGAAGAGGTCAAGGGCGAGTTCCCGGACACCCCCATCGCCACCGAAGCCACCCGCCGGCTCGAGCTCCTGCCGGCTCCGCCGCCGGCCGCGCCCGCTCGCGGTGAACCCGCCCCGCCGCCGGCTGCGGCGGCTCCCACCAAACCCTAGCCCCGCGCGCCGTCTGCCCTGTCGGATTCGTGTAAGATACCGGCAATGCCTCTCGCTCCTTATGCGATGGACGTGGCGCGCAGCGCCGGCCGGCGCTATCCCGAGCCGCCGCACCCTTACCGCAACGACTACCAGCGCGACCGCGACCGCATCATCCACGCCCGCGCTTTCCGCCGCCTCGAGGCCAAGACGCAAGTCTTCACCCGGCGCTACTCCGACCACTTCCGCAACCGTCTGACCCACACGCTCGAGGTGGCGCAGATCAGCCGCACCATCGCCGGGGCGCTCGGGCTCGACGCCGACCTCTGCGAAGCGCTGGCGCTCGTGCATGACATCGGCCACCCGCCCTTCGGCCACGCCGGCGAAGACAAGCTCAACGAGCTGATGCGCGCCCGCGGCGACCAGTTTGACCACAACCTCCACGCCCTGCGCATCGTCGAGCGCTTCGAGCAGCGCTACGCCGCCTTCCCCGGGCTCAACCTCACGTTTGAAGTGCGCGAGGGCATCATCAAGCATTCACGCGACTATGCCGCGAACGATCACCCCGAGCTCGCCGATTACCGCCTGGCCGAGCGCCCCCCGCTCGAAGCCCAGCTCATCGACTTGGCCGACGAGATTGCCTACAACTCCGCCGACCTCGACGACGGCTACGAAGCCAAGCTCCTCGAGCGCAAGGCCATGGCCGCGGAAGTCCCGCTCTACGCCGGGCTCGCCGACGAGGTCGCCCGCCTCTACCCGCAGGCCACGCCCAAGCTCCAGTTCAACGAAGTCCTGAAGCGCATCATCAACCACCTCACCACCGACCTCATCGAGCACACGCGGAAGACGCTGGCGGAGAAGGGAATTGATTCGGTCGAAGCCGTGCGCCTCGCCCCGGCCCGGCTCGTCGCCTTCAGCCCCGAGGGCACGGCGGCGAACCGCGCCCTCAAGCAATTCCTCTGGCAGCGGCTCTACAGCCAGCCGCAGATCAACGAAGAGCGCGAGCGCGCCGTCAAGGTGCTGGAAGAGTTGTTCGAGCTTTACCTCGCCCGCCCCGACCGCCTCCCCCCGCAGTACTTCGAGCAGACCAAGACCATTCCGGTGCATCGTGTTGCCTGTGACTACATCGCCGGCATGACCGACACCTACATCTTCCGAGTGCACCAAGAAGCTTTGGCTCTCAAGGCGTCCCTCTGAGGCGCGCCGGGTTGACTTTTGGGCAGGTGCGCCTCGATAATGAGGACTCTTTTCGGCTGACCCTTCGGCAAGCTCAGGGTGCCCAAGAGGGCATGTTTATCGGCGTCAAGGAGTTGGAGCGGCATCCGCTCCGGTTCCACGAAGAGTTCGCGCCCGGCACCATTGACTTTCGCGCCGGGGAGTTCCGGCAGGCGGCCCCGCTTACTGTCGAGCTGGCCGCCGAGCTGGAAGGCGCGGAGATTCACGTTGTCGGGCGGCTGGCCGGGCGGCTCGAGCTTGCCTGCGCCCGCTGCCTGGAGCCGGTCGAGCGGGACATCGCTTCGCGTTTCGATTTGCACTACCGCCCGGTGAGCGCCATCGCCCGGGACGAGGAGGTCGGCCTGAAGCCGGACGACCTCGAAGTCGGCTTCTACGTCGGCGAGGGGCTGTTCCTCGCCGACGTGGTGGCCGAGCAGGTCTACCTGGCGCTGCCGATGAAGGTGGTTTGCCGGGAGGAGTGCCGGGGTTTCTGTCCCGGTTGCGGGATGAACCTGAACCGGGAGGCTTGCCGCTGTGGCCCGCGGGCGGTGGACCCGCGGCTGGCGCCGCTGGCCGAGTGGGTGGCCAAGAAGAAGAGTTCGCGCTAACGATTGTAGCGGCGGGTTTATCCCGCCAAGGATGGCGGCGTAAAGCCTGCCTGCGGCAGGCAGGCCGCCTCTACAAAGGACAAGGTACAAAGTACAAAACAAGAGGATTCCATGCCCAACCCCAAACGGCGTCATTCGAAGACCCGCAAGAACAAGCGGCGCACGCACGACTTCATCACCCCGCTCCCGTTCGGCGAGTGTCCCAACTGCCACGAGCCCAAGCCGCCCCACCGCGCCTGCTCGCACTGCGGCTACTACCGGGGGCGGCCGGTGGTGGCGGTGGAGACGGAGTAGCCCCGGGGCGGGGGGCGCGAGTGACCAACCCCTCCATGACCACGATTGCGGTTGACGCCATGGGGAGCGACCACGCTCCCCAGGTCGAAGTCGAAGGCGCGGTGCTGGCGGCGCGCGACTACGGCGTGGCCGTGCAACTGGTCGGCCAGCCCGCCCTGCTCGAGCGCCACCTCGCGCGCCAGAACGCCAACTCTCTGCCCATCTCCATCGTCCCGGCCAGCGACGTCATTGCCATGGACGAAAGCCCGGTCAAGGCGCTGCGGCGCAAGCCCGAGGCCTCCGTGCGCCTCACCGCCCTGCAGGTGCGCGAGGGCAAGGCGCAGGGGATGGTCTCGGCCGGCAACACCGGCGCGGCCATGGCGGCGGCCAAGATGGAGCTCGGGACGCTGCCGGGAGTGGACCGGCCGGCGCTCGCCTCGGTTTTTCCCACCAAGCGCGGCACGCCCGCGGTGCTGGTGGACGTCGGCGCCAACGTCGACTGCCGCCCGCAGCACCTGCACCAGTTCGCCATCATGGGCGAGGTGTACTACCGGGTGATGTTCGGCGTGGCGCGGCCGCGGGTGGGGCTGCTCTCGATCGGCGAGGAAGCGAGCAAGGGCAACGAAGTGGTGCGGGAGACGCACAAGCGGTTGAAGGAAACGCCCTTGAGCTTCGACTTCGTCGGCAACGTCGAGGGCCGCGACCTCTACGGCGGCGACGTCCACGTCATCGTCTGCGACGGCTTCATCGGCAACGTGGCGCTGAAGATCAGCGAAGGGATGGTCGAGGCCATCATGGCCATGCTCAAGGAGGCGATGTCGAGCAACCTCACCGCCCAGGTGGGCTACGTGCTCTCGCGCCAGGCCTACGACGAGTTCAAGAGGCGGCTCGACTACTCCGAGTACGGCGGGGCGCCTCTGCTCGGCATCCGCGGCGTCTGCGTCATCTGCCACGGCCGCTCCAACGCCAACGCCATCAAGAACGCCATCCGCGTCGCCGCCGGCTTCTCCGACGCCGGCATCAACGAAAAAATCGAGAAGGAGCTGGCTCTCGTGGCCAAGTAGCCGCGGGCCGGCGCGTCGAGGAACGATGGGGAAACTCGCGTTCATTTTTCCGGGACAGGGGTCGCAGGCGGCCGGCATGGGCCAGGCTCTGGCCGAGGCGTTCCCCGCGGCGCGCGCCGTCTTCGACGAAGCCGACCAAGCGGCAGGCTTTCCGCTCTCGCGGCTGTGCTTCGAAGGGCTGGAGGAAGAGTTGAAGCTGACGGCCAACACCCAGCCGGCCATCCTGGCTTGCTCGGTCGCGGCCTTTCGCGTGCTCGAGGAAAAGGGCGTGAAGCCGGACTATGTGGCCGGGCACAGCCTGGGCGAATACTCGGCGCTCGTGGCCGCGGGTGCGCTTTCGCTCGCCGATGCGGTGGTGACGGTTCGCCGCCGGGGCGAATACATGCAGCAGGCGGTGCCGGCGGGCGAGGGCGCCATGGCCGCCATCCTGGGTTTGCCGGCCGACAAGGTGAAAGCCGCCTGCACGCAGGCGGCGCAAGGACAAGTGGTTTCCGCAGCGAATCTCAATTCGCCCGAGCAGGTCGTTATCTCCGGGCACGCGGCGGCGGTCGAGCGCGCCATGGAAGCGGCCAAAGCCGCGGGCGCCAAGCGCGCTATTCGCCTGCCGGTGAGCGCCCCCTTCCACTGCGCGCTGATGGCGCCGGTGGTGCCGCCGCTGAAGAAGCAACTCGACAGCATTTCGTTCCGCGACCTGCGCGTGCCACTTGTGACCAACGTCGACGCCGACTTGGTGAGGACAGGAACAGCGGCGCGCGACGCGCTGGTGCGCCAAGTGCCCGCGCCGGTGCGCTGGGAAGAATCCATGCGCAAGCTGGCCGCGCTCGGCTGCGACCGCGCCGTCGAAGTCGGCCCCGGGAAAGTCCTCGCTGGGTTGTGGCGGCAGATTGACCGGAGCGTCGTCGTGCTCAACGTCGAAGACCCGGCCAGCCTGGAGAAAGCCCTGGCTCAACTCGCCGGGGCCACGCAGGAGGCGGCCTCGTGACCGTCAAGGAGCGAGTCGCCGTTGTCACCGGGGCGTCGCAGGGCATCGGCCGCGCCACGGCCCTGCTGCTCGCCGAGCACGGCGCGCGCCTGGTGCTGGCGGCGCGCAGCGCGGACAAGCTCGCCGCGCTCGAAGGGGAAATCAAGAAGGGCGGCGGCGAGGCGCTGGCCGTCCCGATGGACGTGGCGAGCGAAGAGCAGATCAAGGCGGGCTTCGCCAAGGCGCTCGAAAAGTTCGGCCGCATCGATATCCTCGTCAACAACGCCGCCATCGCCCGCGACCAGCTGGCCCTGCGGATGAAGCGCGCCGACTGGGACGCGGTGATTCAGACGAACCTGACCGGCGCCCACCTTTGCATCCAGCAGGTGCTGCCGGGGATGCTGCGGCAGCGGGGCGGGCGCATCATCAACGTGAGCTCCGTGGTGGCCCAGGCGGGGAACGTCGGCCAGGTGAACTACATCGCCGCCAAGGCCGGGCTCATCGGGTTGACCAAGGCGCTGGCGGTGGAGGTGGCTTCGCGGGGGATCACGGTGAACGCGGTGGCGCCGGGGTTCATCGTTTCGCCGATGACCGACCCGCTGCCCGACAAGGTCAAAGAAGAGCTGATTGCCCGCATCCCGCTCGGGCGGATGGGGACGGACCGCGAGGTGGCGGCGGGGATTCTTTTTCTCGCCTCGGATGAGGCCAGCTACCTGACCGGTCACGTGCTCGACATCAACGGCGGGCTCTACCTGGCGTAGGCGAGGGAGAAAAGCAGATCCCTCGCCCCGAAGCTTCGGGGCTCGGGATGACAAATGAGGGGCCACGTGCTCGACATCAACGGCGGTTTGTACTTGGCCTAGCGGGCGAGTTGACCCCATGCGCGCGGGCGGGTAGAATAGGCGCTTCTGTCGTCCCCCGGAGTTTCAGCCGAGCCTGCCTGCGGCAGGCAGGGAGGGAGTAAATCATGGCGGCGGTTCGCGACAAGGTGAAGCAGATCATCGTGGAGCAGCTCGGCGTGGACGAAGCCGAGGTCACCGACACGGCGTCCTTCGTGGACGACCTGGGTGCCGACTCGCTCGACCAGGTCGAGCTGATAATGGCGTTCGAAGAGGCCTTCAGCATCGAGATCCCCGACGAGGACGCGGAAAAGATCACCGCCGTCAAGGACGCCATCGAGTACATCGAGAAGAAGAAGAAGTCCTGATTCACCCCGTGTTCGTCCCTCCTGCCAGCCGGTTCCTTTTTGGCGGAGCGGGGGTGCGCCGGTGAGCAGCCGTCGGGTCGTGGTCACCGGCATCGGCCTGCTCTGCGGCGTGGGCATCGGCACCGAAGAAGTCTGGAAGGCGATCTGCGCCGGCCGCAGCGGCATCGCCCCCATCACCCTCTTTGACGCCTCGCAGCACCCCTGCCGCTTCGCCGGCGAAGTCAAGAACTTCGACCCCCTCCAGTTCGTCGAGAAGAAAGAGCTGAAGAAGATGGGCCGCTTCATCGTCTTCGCCCTGGCGGCCACCGACTTCGCCATGAAGCACGCCGGCCTCGTGCTCGCCGGGGAGCTGGCCGAGCGCACGGGCGTCTACATCGGCTCGGGGATCGGCGGCTTCGACGTCATCGAGCGGGAGCACTCGGAGCTGCTGGCCGGGGGGCCGCGGCGCATCTCGCCTTTTTTCATTCCCGCCACTATCGTCAACCTGGCCGCCGGGCAAGTCTCCATCCGCACCGGGGCCAAGGGGCCGAACTCGGCCACCGCCACCGCCTGCTCGGCCTCGGCCCACGCCGTCGGCGACAGCTACAAGATCATCGCCCGCGGCGACGCCGACGCCATGATCTGCGGCGGCACCGAAGCGGCCATCACTCCCATGGGCGTGGGCGGCTTCACCTCCATGCGCGCGCTTTCAACCCGCAACGACGAGCCCGAGCGCGCCAGCCGGCCCTTCGACGCCGACCG
>MEKM01000181.1:0-5392 GCA_001766965.1 Acidobacteria bacterium RIFCSPHIGHO2_01_FULL_67_28
ATCGCCGAAGTGGCCGACGAGCTGATGGAGAACGACCTGAAGGTGGTCGCCCTGGGCACGGGCGAGCCGGAGTTCGAGAAGCTCTTCCGGGAGCTGGCGGAGCGCTTCCCGAAAAAGTTCGCCGTGCGCATCGCCTACGACAACGCGCTGGCCCACAAGATCGAGGGCGGCAGCGACATTTTCCTGATGCCGTCGCGCTACGAGCCTTGCGGCTTGAACCAGATTTACAGCCTGAAATACGGCACCGTGCCCGTGGTGCGCGCCACGGGCGGCCTGGACGACACCATCGAGCCGTTCGATGCGCGCACCGGCCGCGGCACCGGCTTCAAGTTCGGCGAGTACGCGGGCGAAGCGCTGCTCGACTGCCTGGAGCAGGCGGTGCACGTCTACGGGCGCAACCCCGAGGCCTGGCGGCGCCTGATGGAGAACGGGATGCGCAAGGACTTCTCCTGGAACACTTCGGCGGCCGACTACGAGCGGCTCTACCAGCGGGTGGTCAAAGGCGCGCCGCCGCGGTAGAATGGCGGCGGGAAGGTGGAATCGCCCGGCCCCGCAGCTTCATCGAATCTTGAGGGGGAACAACTTCCGGAGGATAGCCTGGCATGGCGGACAACATCGTTACGGTGACCGACAGCAGCTTCGAGCAGGACGTGCTGAAGTCCGACCTGCCGGTGCTGGTGGATTTCTGGGCGGAGTGGTGCGGGCCGTGCAAGATGATCGCCCCGACGCTCGAAGCCATTGCCCGCGACTACACCGGCAAGCTGCGGGTCGCCAAGGTGAACGTGGACGAGAACATGGCCACCCCGGAGCGCTACGGCGTCCGCGGCATCCCCACCCTGTTGCTCATCAAGAACGGCCAGGTGAAAGACCAGATCGTCGGCAACTACCCCCGCGACCACATCGAGCGCGTGCTGCAAAGACACCTCGGCTAGGGTCGCTTCCTTCCGCTTGCGCCTGCTTCTCCCCCCGCCTATCATAGGCGGGCTGTGATTGTGGACCCGCCTGCCTGCTGCGGGATTCGGCCCGGCAGCTCCTTCCGTCCTGGCGTTTCGGCGGGGCGGTGCGCGGGCGCGAGGCGAGGGCGATGAGCACAGTAGTGGTGGTCGGCGCCCAGTGGGGCGACGAGGGCAAGGGGAAGGTGGTCGACTACCTGGCCGCCGGCTTCGACCTCATCGCCCGCTACCAGGGCGGCCACAACGCCGGGCACACGGTCGTCGTCGACGGCCGGAAGTTCATCCTCCAGCTCATCCCCAGCGGCATCCTGCGGCCCGGAAAGCAGGCGGTCATCGGCGCGGGGGTGGTGCTCGACCCGGCGGCGCTGCTCGACGAAATGGCCGCGCTCGAAAAGAATGGCGTCCAGGTGGCGGGGCGGTTGTTCATCAGCAACCGCGCGCACCTCATCTTTCCTTATCACCGCGAGCTCGAAAAAGCCGCCGAGGCCGCCCTGGGCCCGCTCAAGATCGGCACCACCGCGCGCGGCATCGGACCCACCTACGAAGACAAGATGGGCCGGCGCGGTCTGCGCACCTGCGACCTGCTCGACCCGCAACGATTCGAGAAGAAGCTCGCGCGGCTGCTCGAACTCAAGGCCGCCCTCGCCCGAGCGCTCTACGGCAAGGCCGACATGGACAGCTCGCGCTGGGTCGAGCAGTACCAACAGTACGCCGAGCGCCTGCGGCCGTTCATCACCGACGTGGCGGTCTTGCTGGCCGAGGCGCGCCGGGCGGGGAAGTCCACGCTCTGCGAGGGCGCACAGGGAACGATGCTCGACGTCGACCACGGCACTTACCCCTTCGTGACTTCCTCGAGCGCCACCGCCGGCGGCGCCTGCACCGGCCTGGGCATCCCGCCCGGCGCCATCAGCGCGGTGCTCGGCGTCACCAAGGCCTACACCACCCGGGTGGGCAGCGGGCCCTTCGCCACGGAGATTACGGGCGCCCAGGCCGATGCGCTGCGCGAGCGCGGAGGCGAGTACGGCGCCGTCACCGGCCGGCCGCGGCGCTGCGGCTGGCTCGACCTGATGGTGCTGCGCTACAGCGCGCTGGTGAACGGCATCACTTCGCTGGTGGTGACGAAGCTCGACGTGCTCGACCAGCTCGCGGAGATTCCCGTGTGCGTGGGCTACCGCTACCGGGGCGCGCCGCTTAAGGAGATGCCGGCCGAGGCCGACCTCTTCGACGAGGTCGAGCCCGAGTACGTCACCCGGCCGGGCTGGCAGGCCTCGACCCGCGGCCTGACCGACTACAACCAGCTCCCGCAGAAAGCCCGCGACTACCTGAAGTTCGTCGCCGACCAGGCCGGCGTCGAAATCGGGTTGATCTCCACCGGGCCGCAGCGCGAGGAGACGATCCTTGTGCCCGAATCGCGCCTGGCGCCGTTGCTGGCGGTCCCGAGGACTCGGGAGGCGGGGGCGTGAGATGCTGCACTACCTCGAAGCCCGCCACCAGGTCATTGAAGCGGTCCGCAGGCGGGCTACGCGTCCGGCTGCCGAGGTAGTGCCCCTCGAAGCCAGCCTGGGCCGTGTGCTGGCCGAAGAAGTAAGCGCCGACCGCGACTACCCTCCCTTCGACCGCTCCACTCGCGACGGCTTCGCCGTGCGCGCCGCCGACCTCGGCCAAGTGCCGGCGACGCTCAAGTGTCTCGGCGAGATCAAGGCGGGCGAGGCCTTTCCCGGCACGGTCGCCTCGGGCGAGTGTGTTCAAATCATGACGGGAGCGCCCGTGCCAGCCGGAGCCGACGCTGTGGTCATGATCGAGCACACGGAGTTGAAGGGCGAGCAGGTAGTCGTCAAGCGCAGCGTCGAGCGCGGGGCGAACGTCGTGCCGCGGGGCAGCGAGGCCGGCGCGGGCGCCTCCCTGCTGGCGGCAGGGACGCGCATCGGGTATCCCGAAATCTCCTTGCTCGGGCAGGTGGGGAAGGCGCACGTTCAGGTCTACCGCCGGCCGCGCGTGGCGGTGCTGTCAACCGGCGACGAAGTGGTGGCGGTGGAGGCGCGTCCCGGGCCCAACCAGATCCGCAACAGCAACACCTATTCAATGGCCGCCCAGGTCCTCTTGAGCGGCGGCGAGCCCGTCCTGCTCGGGAACGCGCGCGACGAGGTGGGCGAGCTCGAGCGGCTGATTCGCCGCGGCCTGGAGGAAGACCTGCTGGTGCTTTCGGGCGGCGTCTCCATGGGGAAGCACGATTTGGTGGAAGTAGTTCTGCGAAAACTGGGCGCCGAGTTCGTCTTCGACGCGGTGGCCATCCGGCCGGGCCGTCCGGCGGTGTTCGGCCGCTGCCAGGGCAAGTTCGTCTTCGGCCTGCCGGGCAACCCGGTCTCGACCATGGTGACCTTCCTGCTGTTCGTGGCGCCGGCGCTGGCGCTGCTCGGTGGGGCGGCGCCGCCGCCGCTGCGGTTCTTGAAAGCGCGGCTGGCCGAGCCGGTGAAGCAGACGACGCAGCTTACGCTCTTCCTGCCCGCCCGGCTGGAAGGGCAGGGGGGCGAGGTACAGGCGCGCGTGCTACCCTGGCAGGGTTCGGGCGATGTGGTGGCGCTGGCCGGGAGCGACTGCTTCGTGGTCGCGCCGGAGGGAGCGGGCGAGCTCGCGGCCGGCGGCTGGGTGGACGTTCTGCCGCGGAACGGCTGAAGGGACACGGTGAGAAAGAAGCTAAGCCATTACGACCGGAAGGGGCGGGCGGTGATGGTGGATGTATCCGCCAAGCAGGCCACGGCGCGGCAGGCGCGCGCGCACGCCTTCGTCAAGATGAAGCCGGCGGTCGCCCGGAAGATCCGCCGGCTGAAGCTGCCCAAGGGGGACCCGCTGGAGGTGGCGCGCATCGCCGGCATCGCCGCCGCCAAGCGCACGGCCGAGCTCATCCCGCTCTGCCATCCGCTGCCCCTGACCCATATTGATGTAGCCGTGGAGTTGTGCCAGAATGGGGTGCGGTTGACTTCCAGCGTTCGCTCCACCGGCCCGACGGGCGTCGAAATGGAGGCGTTGACGGCGGTGACCGTGGCGGGCCTTACCGTCTACGACATGTGCAAGGCCCTCGACCGCGGCCTCGAGCTGCGCGACATCTATTTGCTGGAAAAGACAGGAGGCAAGAGCGGCCCCTACCGGCGCCGCCCACGCTGACCGATGGCCGGCAAATCCGCAGTCAAAATCCTGGTGGTGGAGGACAACCCGGCGGTGCTGGAGCTGCTGCGCAAGGGGCTCAAGGATTGCGGGGAGGTGGTCACCGCCACCGACGGCGCCGACGCCCTGCTCAAAGCCATCGAAGAGAAGCCCGACCTCATTGTCTCCGACTTCCAGATGCCGGGCCTGAACGGCCGCCAGTTCTACGAGAAGCTGCGCGCCCGGGACGATCTGAAGAAGACCCCCTTCATCTTTCTGGCCAGCAAGGGCGACATCGAGGAGAAGCTGCGGCAGTTCGTGACCGACGGGGTCGAGGACTACATCGCCAAGCCATTCTTCGTGCGCGAGCTGGCGGCGCGCACCAAGAAGGTGTCCGACCGCCTGCACCTGGAAAAGCTCCAGACCACGGCCCGCCGCCCCGGCGTCATCGAAGGCCGGCTGGAGGAGATGAACGTCATCGACCTCTTCCAGTCGCTGGAGATGGGGCAGAAGTCCTGCTCGCTCACCCTCATGCACGGCAAAGAGAAGTGCCAGATCTTCACCGAGAACGGGCAGGTCTATGACGCCGTCCTGGGCAACGTGGTCGGGGACGAGGCGGTCTACAAAGCGGTGGACTGGCACGAGGGCACTTTTGAGATTGACTTCAGCGGCAAGTCCGCCCAGCGCCGCACCACCCGCTCCACCCAGGGCCTGCTGATGGAGGCCCTGCGCCTGCTCGATGAATCCCACCGCGACCAGGTGGAGGGCTGATGCCGCCCCCCTACCGCGCCGCCATCGTCACCGTCAGCGACTCGGTGGCGCAAGGCACTCGCGAAGACCGCTCCGGGCCGGCCGTCCGCCGCGTCCTGGAAGGGGCCGGATGGACGATCAAGTCCACGGAGGTTCTGCCCGACGACTTCAGCCTGATTCGCGAGCGGCTGGGCGCGCTAACCTCGGACGTGGACGTGGACGCCGTGTTCACCACCGGCGGCACCGGCGTCGGCCCGCGCGACCGCACTCCGGAGGCCACCACCTCGGTGATGGAACGCTCGCTCCCCGGCGTGGCGGAGATGATGCGCCGAGAGGGGATGAAGAAAACGCCGCTGGCGGCCCTGTCGCGGGCGGTCGCGGGCGTGAAAGGCAAGGTGCTCCTCATCAATCTTCCCGGCAGTCCGGAGGGCGCGGAAGACTCGCTGCGCGTCATCCTCGAAGTTCTGCCGCATGCGGTGGATGTGGTGCGCGGCGAGCCGGTGCACGCCCCGGCGGCGCCCGCCACCCCCGAGAGCGAGGCGGCGCCC
>MEKM01000181.1:5417-7187 GCA_001766965.1 Acidobacteria bacterium RIFCSPHIGHO2_01_FULL_67_28
GCGCCCGCCGCCGAGCCGGCCGAGGGGTCGTCCGCCTGACGGGGAAGGTCTTGGCAGGAAAAAGGCGGTCTGATTAGGTTGAAGAACTTCTAAGACGATGCCGGAAAACTACATTCCCATCCTGCTGTTTGCCGGCCTGGCGTTCCTGATTCCCGTGGTCACCTTGTGGATCGCCAAGCTGGTGCGGCCGGCGATGCGGGACGTTGGCCACCGGTTGAAGCCCTATGAGTGCGGGATCCCGCCGGAGGGCGACGCCCGGGGCCGCTTCGGGGTGCGCTTTTACGTCATCGCCATCCTGTTCGTCATCTTCGACGTGGAGACAATCTTCCTCTTTCCCTGGGCGGTGCAGTACGACGAGCTGGGTTTGTTCGGCCTGGTGGAGATGCTTATCTTTCTCGGCATCCTGCTCATCGGCTATTTCTGGCTCTACAAGAAGGGCGCGCTTGATTGGGTGTGAAGGTGCGCGGCGCGCCTGAATCAGTCTTCGTCTTCCCGTGATGGACGAGCAAAAAAAGGAAGAACCCAAACCTGCGGAGACGCCGGCCCCGGCGGCGGCTGCGCCCAAGCCTCCAGCCAAGCCTGCCGGCCCCGCGCCCGCGCCGCTTGACAACGAGCTGGTGCGGCGGCTGCGGGCGCGCTTCGGCGCCGCGGTGGGCGAGGCCACGCTCGACCGCAAGCAGGCCATCGTGGTCATCGGCCGCGAACGGTTGCTCGACGTCTGCCGATACCTGAAAGACGAGGAGAAGTTCGACTTTCTGACCGACCTGACCGCGGTGGACTGGCTGACGCGGAGCCCGCGCTTCGCCGTCATCCTCAACCTCTATTCTTTCCCGCGCAACGAGCGGCTGCGGCTGAAAGCGCCGGTGGACGACGCCTGCCCGTCGGTGACGTCGGTGTGGGGCACGGCCGACTGGCTGGAGCGGGAATGCTTCGACATGTTCGGCGTGGTCTTCGAGGGCCATCCCGGGCTGAAGCGCATTCTGCTGCCGGATGAATGGAAGGGCCATCCGCTGCGCAAGGACTACGACATCCTCAAGCAGGACACCGACTGGGTGCGCGAGAACCTGGGGATCGAGAGCGGACAGTAGCGATGGATCAACCGAACGTCACCACCACCGTACTGGGCGCCGACGAAATCATCCTCAACATGGGGCCGCAGCACCCCTCTACCCACGGGGTGCTGCGGGTGAAGCTCAAGCTCGACGGCGAGAAGGTGATCGGCTCGGAGTGCATCATCGGCTACCTGCACCGGGGCGTCGAGAAGATCGGGGAGAACCGCACCTACCCGCAGTTCGCCCCCTACGTGGACCGCACCGACTACGTGGCCGCGGTCTCGAACGGCCTGGGCTACTGCGAAGCGGTGGAGAAGCTGCTGGGCGCGGAAGCGCCGCCGCGCGCCCGCTGGGTGCGCACCATCCTGACCGAGCTGCAACGCATCGCCAGCCACCTGCTCTGGCTCGGCACGCACGCCCTCGACATCGGTGCCATCACCCCGGTCTTCTACACCTTCCGCGAGCGGGAAGAGATCCTGAAAATCTTTGAGAAGTACTGCGGGGCGCGCCTGACCACGCACGCGTTCCGCATCGGCGGCTTGCAGTACGAGACCTACGACGGCTTTGAAGAGGAGGTCAAAGCCTTCTGCCGCGACTTCGAGAAGAAGGTCGTCGAGTACGAAGAGCTGCTCACCGAGAACCGCATCTGGGTGCAGCGCACCCGCAACGTCGGCGTGCTCACACCGCAAGATGCGATTGACATGGGCGCCACCGGGCC
>MEKM01000182.1 GCA_001766965.1 Acidobacteria bacterium RIFCSPHIGHO2_01_FULL_67_28
TGGCCGCGCGCGGCCCGGACGCCATGCTCGTCGCCGGCGGCACCGACGTCGTCCCCAACCTCCGCGCCGGCCTCTTCACCCCGCGGGCGGTGGTGGACTTGAAGGGGTTGCGTGATTTGCGCGGGATTCGCTTCGACCCGGCGCGCGGGCTTGAAGTCGGCGCGCTGGCGACTCTGACCGCCGTGGCCGAGTCGCCCGTCATCCGCGCGCACTACCCGGTGCTGGCCGAGGCCGCCGCCACCGTCGCCAGCCCCGTGCTGCGCAACATGGGGACGCTCGGCGGCAACCTCTGCCTCGAGACCCGCTGCCTTTGGTACAACCAGTCCTACGTCTGGCGGAAGGCCTTGGGGTTCTGCCTGAAGAAAGACGGCGCCATCTGCCACGTCGCGCCCGGCGGGCAGCGCTGCTGGGCGGTCTGGTCGGGCGACACGGCGGCGGCCCTGCTCGCGCTCGACGCCGAAATCGAAATCACCAGCCCGCGCGGCGCGCGCCGGCTCCCGCTCACAGAGTTCTACAAGGATGACGGGATGGACCGCCTGCGGCTGGCCCACGATGAAATCCTGAGCCGGGTGTTCGTGCCCGCGCGCACGGCCGGCTACCGCGGCACCTACCAGAAGTTGCGCATCCGCGGCTCGATTGACTACCCGCTCGCCGGCGTGGCGGTGGCGATGAAGCTCGAAGACGGCGTCTGCCGCGACGCGCGCCTGGGGCTGACGGCGGTCAATCCCGCGCCAATGCTGGTAACCGAAGTGAATGAACTTCTGCGCGGCCAGCGCTACTCCCCGGAGGTGGTCGAGGCGGCGGCGCAAGCCGTCATCCGCACCGGCAAGCCGCTCAAGACCAGCGTCTCCACGCCCGAGTACCGCCGCGAAATGCTGCGGGTGTTTACTCGCCGCGCGCTGACGCGACTCTGGAGCGGCCCGCCTGCCGGTCGGGCAGGCAACGGCCGGCACTGAACGTCTCTTTTTCGCTATGCAAAAAGTGATCGACATCCACGTGCACATGCAGCCGCTGGAGATGATGAAGCCGGAGTGCGTGGCGACCATCCGGGCAAAACAGAAGGACTTCGAGAGGATCCTGGAGCTGACGCGCGACCCGCGGAAGTTCGTCGCGCTGCTCGACGCCGAAGGCATCGAGCGCGCCGGCATCATCAACTACGTGGCGCCGGTGGTGATGGGCTTCACCGAAGAGGTGAACGACTGGGCGGCGGCCTACGCCCGCGACTTCCGCGACCGCCTGCTGCCCTTCGGTTCGCTCGACCCCACCACGGTGAAGGACGCCGCCGCCTCGATGAAGCGCATCCTCAACGACCTCCGCCTGCCGGCGCTCAAGCTCCACCCCCCGCACCAGCTCTTTTATCCCAACCAGTACCGCGACGGCCTGGCGGCGCTCGAGGTCATCTATCGCCTTGCCGAGCAGGCGCGCCTCCCGGTGATGATTCACACCGGGACGTCCGTCTTCCCCGGCGCGCGCAACAAGTTCGCCGACCCCATCTATGTGGACGACGTGGCCGTGGATTTCCCCGACCTGCCGATCATCATCGCCCACGGCGGCCGGCCGCTGTGGATGGACACGGCCGTGTTCCTGGTGCGGCGCCACCCCAACGTCTACATGGACATTTCGAGCAGCCCGCCGCAGAATCTGTTGGAATATTTTCCGCGCCTCGAAGACATCGCCGACAAGGTACTGTGGGGCTCGGACTGGCCGGGGCCGATGGTGCCGGGGATGAAGACCAACCTCGACCGCTTCTGCCAGCTGCCTTTGAGCGCCGAGGCGAAGCGGAAGATTCTCTACGACAACGCCGCGCGCTTGTTCGGCCTGTAGCTCAAAGGGGTGTCATTCTGAGGAGATAAGGCGCATGGGCAAATACAAGACCATCCTGCTGGAAGTGGGCGAGGGCATCGCCACGCTCACCATCAACCGCCCCGAGGTGCGCAACGCGCTGGGCTTGGAGACGGTGGAGGAAATGCACGCGGCGCTCAAGGAGCTCGCGGCGCGCGACGACCTTCGCGTGCTCATCCTCACCGGGGCGGGCGAGAAGGCGTTCGTCTCCGGCGCCGACATCCGCGAGCTGCGCGAGCGCGGCCGCCGCGAAGGCCTGGAGGGCATCAACCAGAAACTTTTCACCGCCATCGAAAACTTCCCCTGGCCGGTGATTGCCGCAGTCAACGGCTACGCCCTCGGCGGCGGCTGCGAGCTGGCGCTGGCTTGCGACCTCCGCATTGCGGCCGAAGAGGCCAAATTCGGCTTCCCGGAGACTTCGCTCGGCATCGTCCCCGGCGCCGGGGCCACGCAGCGCCTGCCGCGGCTGGTCGGGTGGGGCAAGGCCAAGGAGCTTATCTTCACGGGCGAGACTTTCGACGCCCGCGAGGCGCTGCGCCTCGGGCTTGTGACCCAGGTTGTCCCTCGCAGTGAATTGATGGCGGCGGCGCGGGCGCTGGCGGAGAAAATCCTCGCCCGCGGGCCGCTGGCCACGCGCCTGGCCAAGCTGGCGCTCAACATCTCGGCGCGCACCGGCCTCGACGCGGGCCTCGAGTTCGAGCGCCTGGCGCAGACCATTTGTTTCGAGTCGAAGGACAAGGTCGAGGCCATGACCGCCTTCCTCGAGAAGCGCAAGCCGAAGTTTACCGGCGAATAGCCATGAGCGGCTGGGACGACAAGATCGTGCTCGAGCAGGGCGACCTGACCGAGGCCGCAGTGGACGCCATCGTCAACGCCGCCAACAACGACCTCGAGCTGGGCGGCGGGGTGGCCGGCGCCATCCGCCGCAAGGGCGGCCCGGCGGTCCAGGAGGAGTGTGACCACATCGGCTCGATTGCCATCGGCGAGGCGGCTCTCACTACGGGCGGGAAGCTCAAGGCCCGCTATGTCGTCCACGCTGCCAGCATGCAGCTGGGCGGGCGGACGACGGCCGAGTCGCTCCGCGCCTCGACGCGGAACTCGCTTTCGCGCGCCGCCGAGAAGAACTTGAAGACCATTGCCTTCCCGGCCGTGGGCACCGGCATCGCCGGCTTTCCTATGCGCGAGTGCGCGGAAATCATGCTCGAAGAAGTCGTGCAACACCTGAAAGGAAAGACTTCGCTCCAGCAGGTCCGCTTCGTGCTTTTTGATGCCCCGGCGCTTGAGTCTTTCCGCCAAGTCTGGGCGGAGAAACGGAAACACCTGTGAAGCCGCTGCGCCTGCTGTTCGTATGCACGGGAAACCGGGCGCGCAGCCAGATGGCCGAAGGCTGGGCGCGGCAGCTCGCGCCGCCGGGGGTCGAGGTCATGAGCGCCGGCACGCAGCCGAACCCGAAGGGCGTCCACCCGCTGGCCATCGAGGTGATGAAAGAAAAAGGAGTGGACATCAGCCGGTACCGGCCGAAGGCGTTGCGCGAGCTTGCCGGCGAGTTCGACTACGTCATCACGGTTTGCTCGGAGGCCGACGCCGCCTGCCCCACGCTCCCCGCGCGGCGCGCGCGCCTGGCCTGGCACCTGCCCGACCCCGATGCGGCCACCGGCAGCGAAGCGGAAGTGCGCGAGTTTTTCCGGCGCATCCGCGACGAGCTGGAGCGGCGCCTGCGCGAGTTTTTCGGCCGGCCGCCCTTTGCCCTGGCTGCGCCATGAGCGAGCGCGTGGAGAAGGTGCGGGGGGAGCTCGAGCAGTACGAGCACCCGCTGTTTGCCTTCAGCGCGCGGGCCGAGGGCGAAGACATCGCCGTCGAGATCCGCTTCAAGGACGCTTCGGCTCCGGTCCACGTCTACGAGTTCACGCTGCGGGCGCGGGAGATCGACAGCCCCCAGTTCTGCTGGAATTTCCAGCGGCAGCTCTACGACTGCCTGCACGACTACGTGGTCGAGATGTTCACCCGCAACCCGCAGATGAAGACTTACTGAGCCCATGGGCTCTCCCGGCCGCACTGCGCTCACCGATGTTCTGGTTGACCGCATCGCGCGCGCCGGGCCGCTGACCTTCGCGGCCTTCATGGAAGCCTGCCTCTACCATCCCGAGCACGGCTACTACACCCGCCGCGTCCCCGCGACGGGCCCGCGCGACTACGTCACCAGCCCCGAAGTCGGCCCGCTCTTCGGCCGGCTGCTGGCCTGGCAGTTGCGGGAGATGTGGGAGCTACTGGGCCGGCCGGGGCGCTTCGATCTGGTCGAGTGCGGCGCCGGCCGCGGCGCGCTGGCGGCGGGGATCTTGGAGGCGGTTCACGCGAAGGCGCCCGACTTCGCCGCCGCGCTGCGCGTCACGCTGATCGAAGTGAGCCCGCGGCTGCGGGAGCAGGCGCAGGCCGCGCTGGAGGGGCAGGGCGAGAGAGTTGCAATCGTCGAGCAGCTACCCGCGGGCGTCTCCGGCTGTTTGCTGTCAAACGAGCTGGTGGACGCGCTGCCGGTGCATCGCCTGGTGCGGCGCGGGCGAGGCCTGCGGGAGAGTTACGTCAGCGCCCGCGGCGGAGAGCTGGCTGAAGTAGAAAGCGAGCCGTCGTCGCCCGCGCTGGCGCGTTACCTCGAGCGCTACGGCGCTCCTTTGCAGGAGGATCAGCATGCCGAAATCAACCTGGCGGCGCTCGACTGGCTGCAGCAGGCCGCGGCGGCGCTCGAGCGCGGATTCCTCCTGACGATTGACTACGGCTACCGCGCCCGCGAGCTCTACGGGGCGGCGCACCAGCGCGGAACACTGCTCGCCTACCGCGAGCACCGCACGAGCGAAAACTGGTTGTCGTGGCCGGGGGAGCAGGATTTGACCGCGCAGGTCAACTTCACCGCGCTCGAAGAGCGCGGGCGGGAGCTCGGTCTGACAGCCCTCGGCTATGTGCCCCAGGCGCAGTTCCTGCTGGGGTTGGCGCGGGCGAGCGGTGTCGTGGAACAGTTGGAGAAGGAAGCGGACACGCCCGAGGCGCGGGCCACGCGCAACCAGCTCAAGCAGCTCATCCACCCGGAAGGCATGGGCGAAGCCTTCAAGGTGCTGGTGCAGGCGAAGGGCGTTGCCGGCTCGCGCTTGAGCGGTCTCCAGCCGCTCTAGCCCTCTCTTGTGTCATTCTGAGCGAAGCCCTTCGACTTCGCTCAGGGCAAGCGAAGAATCTCAATCGGAGAAAAGAGCAACGTTTGAGATTCTTCGCTCCGCCCGCAGGGTCTCCCCAACGGTTGGCTGTGAACGGGCTTCGCTCAGAATGACAACAAAAAAAGGCGTCAGCGGGGTTCGATGGTTTCGATGGTGCGTGTTTCGCGCCGGTAGGGTTCGCGCAGGTACTTCTCGGCCTCGGCCAGGGCTCCCTGGGTGTCGTCATTGGTCTCGAGCGCGCGGCGGTACTCGTTGATGGCGCGCTCGCGCTGGCCGGTGATGTCGAAAATCTTTCCGAGAAAGATGTGGCTCCAGACGAGCGTCCACTTGGGCTCGTGGTCGCCGTTGACGGCTTCGCGGAAGGCGTTGGCGGCGGCCTGGTAGTTGCGCTGCTCGAAAAAGGTTTCTCCCATGCGGTGGTGAGCGAGCGAGCTGTTCCGCTTGACCTGCAAGGCTTCCTGGTAGTCGCGCACGGCTTCGAAGTAGCGCCCGCGCTCGAAGTTGGCTTCGCCGCGGGCGATGGCGACGCGCAGCCGCAGGTCGGGGGTGTACTTGAGCACGTTGTAGTCGGGGTCAATCTCGATGCGCAGCGGCTTGCCGAAGCTTTCGATGGAGAAGTCGGTCACCGGCCCGGTCACTTCCACCACCTGCGTGACCGGAGGCCCTTCGGTCTCGATCCGCATGGGCAGCGGCATGCGGAAAATCTCGAGCTGGTTCTTCAGCTGCCCGGCCACGCGGAAGCCCTTCTGCGTGCGGTAGATGACGTACTGGATTTCGAACTGCGGCACGCCGGTGGAGCGCACCCACTCGGCGAAAAAGTAGTCGAGCGGCTGCCCGCCGATTTCTTCGGCCAGCTTCTCAAAGTCGTCCACGCTGGCGCTGCGTCCGGCGAAGCGCTCGCCGTAAGCGGCGAGCAGGCGGAAGAAAGGCTCGTCGCCCATCACCAGCCGGAGCATGTGGAAGACCATGGCGCCTTTGTCCCGCACCACCGAGTAGTACTCGGGCGAAAACGCGGCCAGCTGCCCGGCGTTGGCGATGGGCGCGGCGCTTTCGTCCACCAGGGCGGCGATGGTCAAGTCCTCGAGCGTGCGGTGAAGGCCTTCCTCGCCGGCGCTCTCTTCGATATAGAGCGCCTCCGAGTAGCGGGCCAGGCCTTCGGCGAGCCAGAGGTCATCCGGGCCGGCCGGGCTGACGCGAGCCGCCCACCACTGCCGGGCCAGGCCGCGGGCCAGCAGGCGCGGGTTGAGCGTCGAGCTCCACTGCCGGGTCGGCAGCAGGAGCAAACCCGGCGCCGAGTACGCCTCCCAAGTGTCGTCCGGAACTTCCACCACCGCCAGGCCGTACGGGTCGAGCGGACCGAACTTGTCGGAAAAGAACGCCAGGATGTTGGCCACGGTCTCCGCGCTTCCGGAGGCGTGCGACTCCGGCACGGTGTGGACGTAGTAGGTCGCGGGCGCGCCGGCCGGCGGGCTGACCTTCTGGTAGGCGCCCGCCACCAAAGTCCCGGCGAGCGAGGCCTGGGGGCTGCGGAACACGACCCGCGTCTTGCCGGCGCCGGCGGGACGCGGCGGCTCGGCCGCGCCCGACGCGAGAGCGGTTTCGCCTTCGGGCAGCGTCACCGTCAAGGTCATGGCAAAACGCCCCCAGGGGTTGGCCGCCTGCGGGAACCAGCGCGACTCGCGCAAGAGGTAGGTCTTCCCCGGAGCGATGGTCGCCAACACCGGACCGCGCTCGGGGCGCAGGGCGGGGTCGAAAGCGCCGAGGTAGTCCACCGTCAGCGTGGTGGACTGCCCCGCGGCCAGCGTTTGCGGCAAGTCCACCCGCAGCGTGTCGGCGGCGGGGGATTGCTCGAACCCCAGGGCCTTGCCCGCGGCGCCCACGACCCGCTCCACTTTGAGGTTCCGGTTCAGCGAGAGCGTGAGCGCGGCCAGAGGCTCGTCGGCGGTGACGTCCAGCCGGGCATGGGCGCGGAGTTGGTGGGTCGCGGGGATCAGCTCGACCTCGAGCTCGTAGCTCGTCACCCGGTAGGGAGCGCGCTCCTGGGCCCGCAGCGGCGCCGGCGTCAACGCCAGGCACACCAGCAGCGCGAGCGGCAAGACAAACCACTTTTGCGCTTTGTTCATTCTCATCGTTTCTCTTCGCCGACCGCCGCCGCCACCGCCCGGCAGGCGCGCTCGATAGCGCCCGGCGGCCCCAGACACCCTTTGACGCGCCCCAGTTCCGTTTGGATGCGCGCCCGCGCCGCGGGGTCGCTCAAGAGCCGCTCGACTTCTTCGGCCACGCGCGCCGGAGTGAACTCGCTCTGGATGAGCTCGGGCACGAGCTTCTCGCCGGCCAGCAGGTTCACCATGCTGTAGTGCGGCGTGCGCACCAGCAGCTTCCCCACCCACCAGCTCGGCGCCGCCACCCGGTAGACAACCACCATCGGCGTCCCGACGAGCAGCGCCTCGACCGTGGCCGTGCCGCTCGAGATGACCGCCGCGTCCGCCCAGGCCAGCGCATTATACGGGTTGTCCTCGATGACGGTGACGGAAAGTTGGCTACTGCGAGCGAGCAGGCGCTCGGCCAGCGCCGGATCCACCGTCCCGGCGCGGACAAGCGTGAACTGCACGGGGCGGCGCGCTGCCAGGCGGCGAGCGGCTTCAAGGAGCAGCGGCAGGTGGCGCGCCACTTCCTGGTTGCGGCTGCCGGGGAGCAGGCAGACGGTCGGGCAGTCGGCGCGCAGGCGGTGGCGTGCGAGGAACTGCTCGCGCGTCAGCGTCGGCTTCACCAGGTCCACCAGCGGGTGGCCGACGTATTCGACGTTCACCCCCGCGCGGCGGAAGAACTCTTCTTCGAAGGGAAAGATGCAGATCAGCTTGCGCGTGTAGCGCCGGAGCAGCTTGGCGCGGCCCGGGCGCCAGGCCCACATTTGCGGGGCGATGAAGTAGATGACCGGGATGCCGCGGCGGTGAAGCTGGCGGGCCAGGCGCAGGTTGAAGTCGGGGAAGTCAATCAGCACCGCGAAGCGCGGCCGGCGGCGGTCGACCTCGGCGAGGAGCTTCCGGTAGACGCCGTAGATGCGCGGCAAGTGGAGAGCCACTTCCACGATGCCGAGCACGCTCACGTCGCGGGCGTGGCTCGCAAGCTCGACGCCGGCCGCGGCCATCTGGTCGCCGCCGATGCCGAACCATTGAACGGGCAGGTGGCGCGGAAGCGCGGCGGCCAGCGCCGCCCCGTGGCGGTCGCCGGAAGCCTCTCCGGCCACGATAAGAGCGGCGGCAACGGCGGGCACTGCGGCTCCGGTCAGTCGTCGTCGGCGACGGCGCCGACTTCCTGG
>MEKM01000183.1 GCA_001766965.1 Acidobacteria bacterium RIFCSPHIGHO2_01_FULL_67_28
CTGGACCTTCTTGGGCCGGGCGTCGCTCACCACGTGGAAGTGCGGCGAGCGCGCCTCCACCCATTCGGCCGGCGGCGCTTCCGGCGGGGGCGGAACCGGAGCCAGCGCCAGGCCGAGAGAAAGAACGACGCACAGGCGGTTCATGGCAGGCCAGGCTCTCGGCCCAGTATACCGCAGGAAGAAAGCTAGACGTTGACGGTGAGGGTGGTGTCGATGCGGGGCTCGCCCCCGGCGGTGCGGGTGACCGGGCGATAGAGCGTGTCGCGCTCCACCGGCTCGCGCCCCGCTTCGCGGATGAGACGAATCAGCTCCGAGCGGCGCAGGGCCTGGGCGGTCTGGGCTCCGGCGTCGTGATAAATCTTCTCTTCGATCACGGTGCCGTCGATGTCGTCGGCGCCGAAGCGCAGCGCCACCTGGGCCACGGCCGGCGTCAGCATGATCCAGTAGGCCTTGACGTGCGGGAAGTTGTCGAGCAGCAGGCGGCTGGCGGCGATGTTCTTCAAGTCGAGAAACCCGGTCGTCGGCGGCAGGTGGGCGAGCGCCGTATTCGCCGGGTGGAAGGCCAGCGGAATGAAACAGACGAACCCATGCGTCTCATCTTGCAGCGCGCGCAGCTGCAGCAAGTGGTCCACCCGCTCCTCTTCCGTCTCGATGTGGCCGTAGAGCATGGTGGCGTTCGAGTGCAGGCCGAGCTCGTGCGCCGTGCGGGCGATCTCGAGCCACATCTGGCCACTCGTCTTGTGGTCGCAGATGACCTTGCGCACCCGCGGGTGGAAAATCTCCGCCCCGCCGCCCGGCAACGACCCGAGCCCCGCTTCCTTGAGCTTCAGCAAGACCTCGCGCACCGGCAGCTTGGCGAGGCGCGAGAGGTAGTGAACTTCCACCATCGTGAACGCCTTGAGGTGCACCCGGGGGAAGCGCTGCTTCAGCCCGCGAACTAGGTCGACGTAGTAGTCGAAAGACAGGTCGGGGTGGAGCCCGCCGACGATGTGGAACTCGGTCACGGCCTCCGAGTAGCCGCTGGCCGCCGTCTGGAAAACCTGTTCGAGCGCCATGGTGTACGCGCCCGGGACCGCGGCGTCGCGCCCGAAAGCGCACAGCCGGCAGTGCGCCACGCAGACGTTTGTCGGATTGATGTGCCGGTTGACGTTGTAGTAGCAGATGTTCCCGTGCCTCTGCTCGCGCACGTAGTTCCCGAGCCAGCCGAGCGCCAGCAAGTCGTTCGTGCGGTAGAGCGCGACACCGTCCTCAAACGTCAGCCGCTCGTGCGCCCAAGGCGCACCCGCCTTGGGCGGGCCCGCCCGCACTTTTTCTGCGATCGGCTCGAGCCGCTTGTCTTCGATGATAGGTTCGCTGCGGGTCACGTCAGAATGTCCGCCCCCCAGAAAAGCAGCAGCAACACGCTAATATAGCCGTTCACCGTGAAAAACGCAGCATTCACCCGGCTCAAGTCGCTTGCTTTGACCAGCGAATGCTCGTACGCGAGCAGCGCGCCGGTCACCGCCAGGCCCGCGTAAGCGAGCGCGCCCGCTCCGGCTTCGCGCGCCAGCCACACCAGCAGCCCGAGCATAATGACGTGCAGCGCGCGCGACACCCAGAGCGCCCCTCCGATTCCGATACGCGCCGGCAGCGAATAAAGACGCACGCGCCGGTCGAACTCGACGTCCTGGCAGGAGTAGATGATGTCGAAGCCCGCCACCCAGCAGACCACGGCGAGCGCGAGCGGCAGGATTGCCCAGTCGAGTGTGCCGCGCACCGCAATCCACGCGCCCGCGGGCGCCATCCCCAAACACGCGCCCAGCACCCAATGGGTGAGCGTCGTGAAGCGTTTGGTGTAGGAGTAGAGCAGGAGAATCACGAGCACCGCCGGCGAAAGTTTCAGCGCCAGCGGGTTCAACTGCCAGGCCGCGAGCACCAGCAGCGCCGCGGAGACCAGCGTGAACGTCCAGGCAAAGCCGACGGAGAGCTTGCCGGTCGGCAGCTCCCGCCCGGCGGTGCGCGGGTTCTCGCGGTCGTAGCCGAGGTCGGCGATGCGGTTGAAGGCCATGGCGGCGCTGCGCCCGGCGACCATCGCCACCACGATCCAGAAAAGCTGCCACGCCGTCGGCCAGCCCCCCGCGGCCAGCAGCGCCCCCAGCAGAGCAAACGGCAGGGCGAACACCGAATGCTCGAACCGGATCATTCGCAGCGTCGTGAGCAAAGGCCGAAAAGCGAAACTCGAAACTCGAAACTCGTCTTGCGCTGCGGACTTTCCGAGTTTCGATTTTCGAATTTCGAGTTTCGTGTTCACTTTGTGCCTTTCCATTGCCGCTGCTTTTCCTGGGGCAGGCCGAGGCGTGCCAAGACCCGGCAGCAGAATTGCGTCACCAGCTCGTCGAGCTGCTGCGCCCCGAAGTAGTACCCGGGCGAAAGCGGAAAGTTCACCCCGCCGGCCCGCGCCACCCGCAGCATGTTTTCGAGGTGAATGGTATTGAGCGGCGTATCGCGCCAGCAGAGAAGCAACGGCCGGCCTTCTTTCAGGTGGACGTCGGCGGCGCGCCGGATGAGGTTGTCCGAGACGCCGCTGGCGATGGCCCCGAGCGTCGCCAGCGAGCAGGGCAGGATGACCATGCCGTCGGTCGGATAGCTCCCGCTCGCGAGCGCCGCGCCGATGTCGGCGTTGTGGAGGTATTCAAGTTTCTTCGCCGCGGCGCGGCCCACGAGCGCCGCCGGCAGCTCGGCCAGGTTTTTCGGCGCGAGGCCAAGCTCTTCCTTGAGCAGGCGCATCCCACCGCTGGATACGATGAGGAAGACGCGGGCGACGCGCTTGTCAGCGGCCAGCAGCTCGAGCAGGCGCTTCGCATAAACCGCGCCCGACGCGCCGCTCACGCCCACTACGATGGTCTTGCCGCTCATCGGGGAAACCTACACTCTAGGCTCGCCCTTCCCGCCAGTCAAGGAACCGCCCCTCGGCGCTCTCCGCGCCTCTGCGGTAAAGGCTTTTGAACCACAGAGACGCAGAGGTCGCAGAGGAAGCACAGAGCGGCACAGTCCTCACGCCCCGGGCGATTCGTGTAGAATGGCATTCTCTTCGCGTTACGCTCATGACGGAGAAGGAGATTCAAAAGCTGCTGGAGGCGGTGCGGCGGAGGAAGCTCGGGCCGCGGAGGGCGCTCGAGCGGTTGCGGCGGCTGCCCTTCGAAGACCTGGGCTTCGCCAAGATTGACCACCACCGCTCGCTCCGCCAGGGCTACGCGGAAGTCATCTACGCGCCCGGCAAGCGCCCCGAGCAGGTCGTGAGCGTCGTCCGGCGGATGCTCAAGAACCAGCACAACATCCTCATCACCCGCGGCACCCGCGCGCTCTACCAGCGGGTCAAGCGCGTGGCGCGCGCCGCGCGCTTCCATGAGCTGTCCGGCGCCATCAGTATCGAGAAGAGCCGCGAGATTGTGGGCAAGGGATTAATCCTCGTCGTCTCGGCGGGCACGTCGGACATCCCGGTGGCGGAAGAGGCGCTCGTGACCGCGGAGCTTTTCGGCAACCGTGTTGAAGCGGTGTACGACGTAGGCGTGGCCGGGCTGCACCGGCTGATGCGCCACCGCGAGAAACTCTCGCAGGCGCGCGTCATCATCTGCGTTGCCGGAATGGAAGGGGCGCTGCCGAGCGTGGTGGGGGGACTGGTGCGGGTGCCGGTGATTGCGGTGCCGACGAGCGTGGGCTACGGCGCCAGCATGTCGGGCGTGGCGGCGCTGCTCGCCATGCTCAACAGCTGCGCCTCGAACGTCGCCGTCGTCAACATTGATAATGGATTTGGAGCAGGGTGTTTAGCGAGTGTCATCAACCGTCTCTGACTGGGACAACGGCTCCCGCCTTCGCTCTTCGAGCTTCGGCGGACAGGTCGGCGCCGGCTGCCTGGCCAGCGTGATTAACCGACTGTGACCAGTGGCCGGTGGCCAGCGACCAGTGCCCTGGCCTTGCTGTTACCGGTCGCCGGTCGCAGGTCGCTGGGCACTTGTAGAATGCGTAAACCGGATTTGCACGTATCCTGAACCTGGAATGGAGCGACGACAGAATGCCTAGAGTATTCCGCAAGCAGGTGCTGGTCTGCACGTCGGAAGGCGAAGGGAAGTGCGCCTCGAAGGGCTCGCTCGAAGTGTTCCAGAAGTTCCGCGACGAAGTGAAGGCGCGCAACCTCGCCGACATCATCGTCACCAAGCTCGGCTGCACCGGCCAGCACCCGACCGGCCCCACCGTGGTCATCCACCCCGACGGGCTCTGGTACCAGCGCGTCACGCCCGACGTGGTGGTGGAAATCATCGAGCAGCATCTCGTCGGCGGCAAGCCCGTCGAGCGGCTCATCAATCCGGAAATGAAAGTGACGGGGTAGGCTCGCCGCAAGCCTCTTGTCATCCTGAGCGCAGCGAAGGATCTCAGTCTGAGATTCTTCGCTCCGCCTTGCTCCTTCACCTTGAAGAAGTACACCGGGAGCGGGCTCCGCTCAGAATGACAACAACAGGAGCGCGCTTAGTTGCTCTGGGGCCGGGGGGCGGTGGGTTCGGCACGGAGGACGCGCCGGTTCGTGCCGGTGAGTATGGTCCCCTTTTCCACGTGGACGTTGAAGGTCCGTGTCTGCACTTCGAGCGGGAAGGCGGCGTCGGGCGCGGGCAGCAGCTCCGGCGGCACCGAGAGCAGATACGTCTGCCGCGCGGGGTCGTAGATGACGGCGCCGTTCACAACGCGCAGCGCGCACTCCTCGGCGTAGCCGAAATCCACCACCAGGAAGCGCGCCAGCAGGCGCCCGTCAGGCAGCGCCAGAAGCGTATTGGGGTTCACCCCGTGCAGGTGGAACTGCCCGCGCACGCCGCTGACGTCCACTTCGAGCTCGGCCGCCCCCGGCGGGAAAAGCTCCGCCAGGAGCTTCTCGCGCTCCCGCGCGCGCCCGGCCATCTCCCGTCGCACCTGCTCTTGAATCCCTTTCCAGTCGATCCCCGGCCCCTGCAAAGCGCGCTGGTAGAGCGTCTGCACGGCGACGTTGTCGCCGGTGGGGAAGCCGGCGGCGTCGGCGAGCAATTCGTCCAAGAATTTCTCGGTGGTTTCGAACTCTTTTTGCCAGCCGGGCCACAGGCGGTCGAGCAGGACGGCCTGGGCCATGCCGAGCGGGTAGAGGCGCTCGCGCAAGGTCGGGCCGGCGAGCGCGAGGTCGGTGAGCGGCGCCAGCCGCCGGCGCAGGAGCACGCGGTTGCGCCGGAAACCGCTGAAACCCGGGTCGAGCCGCCGCAGCGGCTCCGTGCCGGCGTAGCCTTTCAGCCGCTGGCTCAAGAAGCGGTACTCGACGTATTGTGAGAGGCCTTCGTTGGCCTCTTCGCCGCGCTCGAAGCGGACGAGGTCGGCCGGGAGCAGCCGGCGGCGCACGGCGCGCACGGCGAGGAAGCGCTGCGCCAGGCCGCGGGCGTGCCGCCGGTCGCGCTCGTCGAGCGCCTGGTCGAGCAGCAGGGCTTCGAGCGACAGCCAGGCGTTGTTGTCGATGGAGAACTCCGGGTAGCGGCCGAAGACGAGCACCAGGATGTCGCCGAACTTCTGCGGGGCGATGCGCTGGCGGTAGGCGTGAAAGAATTCGTGCAAGCAGACGGCCAGGGCGTCTTCGGCCTCCGCGGTCATCATGGTGTCGTAGGTAATCATCGAGGTGACGACCCCGTTGAGCGGCAGGGCGGTGTTGGCCAGCATCCCCGAGGTGTTGGTCGAGACGTAGACGGGGGTCGAGACCAGCGGCGTCTCCACGCGCGTGAAGTGCGCCGGCGGGTTCGGGTGCTGGATGAGCACGGCCAGCCGCCCCTGGTCGTGCACGGCGATGGGCGTCGAGAGGATGTCCCAGCCGGGCCAGTAGTTCTTCCCGTAGAGCCGGCCGAGCTCGCGCAACTGCTCGAGGCGCGCCAGCAGGACGGATTCTCGCGCCACCAGCTCTTGCGGCCTGCCCTCCGCAGCCTTGACGTAGGAGGGAGTGGCGGCCGCCGCCGGCGACGCAACCAGGGCGCTTCCGGCAAGCACCAGCAGGACGGAGACGAGGCGGCGGGCGCGCAAGTTCAGGCGAAGACCCGTTTGAAGATGTCGTCCACGTGGCGCAGGGCGTGGCGGAGGTCGCAGGCCGCTGCGATTTCCTGCGCGGAAAGTTTCTCCTTGATGCGCGAGTGGGCAAGCACGGTTTGTTTGAAGTCCTGGTTCGACTCCCAGACCTTCGCCGCCGCCTCCTGCACCCAGGCGTAGGCTTCCTCGCGGGCCACGCCTTTCTGGATGAGCGCGAGCAGCAAGCTTTCGGAATAAATCAGCCCGCGGGTGAGCTCGAGGTTTTCCCGCATGCGCTCGGGGTAGACGCGCATTTGCTCGAGGAGCGCGGCGGTCTTGTCGAGCAGGTAATCGAGCAAGATGGTCGAGTCGGGCAGGATGACGCGCTCGACCGAGCTGTGGGAGATGTCGCGCTCGTGCCAGAGCGGAACGTTCTCGAGCGCCGCTTGGGCGTTGGCCCGCACCAGCCGCGCCAGGCCGCAAATCTGCTCGGCCACGATGGGGTTGCGCTTGTGGGGCATGGCGGAGCTGCCGCGCTGGCCGCGGCCGAAGTGCTCTTCGACTTCGCGCACCTCGGTGCGGTGGAGGTGGCGGATTTCCAGCGCGATCTTTTCAAGCGAAGTGGCAACGACCGCCAGCGTCGCCAGGTAATAGGCGTAGCGGTCGCGCTGGACGATCTGCGAGCTGACGGCTGCCGGCTCCAAAGACAACCGCTGGCAGATTTTCTTTTCAATGTCCGGCGTCAGGTGCGCAAAGGTGCCGACGGCGCCGGAAATCTTTCCCACGCGCACTTCGTCGGCGGCGCGCTCGAAGCGCTCGCGGTTGCGCTGGATTTCGCTGAACCAGTTGGCGAGCTTCAAGCCGAAAGTCGTCGGCTCGGCGTGGACGCCGTGGGTGCGGCCGATCATCGGGGTGTCCTTGAACTCGTGGGCGCGGTTTTTCAAGGCCGCCGCCAGGCGCTCGAGCCCCGCCCGCAGCAGGGCGTTGGCTTCGGCCAGCAGCACAGCCTGCGCGGTGTCGAGGACGTCCGAGCTGGTGAGCCCGAAGTGGAGGTAGCGCCCTGCCGCGGCCGCTTCCGGCGGGAGCTTTTCGACCACCGCCATCGTAAAGGCGATGACGTCGTGGCGGACCTGCTGCTCGATTTCCGCGACGCGGGCGGGCGCGGGCGGGCGGGCGTGAGCACGCAATTGCTTGGCGGCTTCGGCAGGCACCTGGCCGCTGGCGGCCACCGCCTCGCAGGCGGCGAGCTCGACCTCGAGCCACTTGGCCAGCCGGTTTTCGTCCGTCCAGATGCGTCCCATGGCGGGACGCGTGTAGCGGGCAATCATCGTCGGTGGCGTCTCACAGGCGGCTCTGCCATCATACTTGATTTCCCGCCGGCTGACAAAACCCCGCCAAGCGGGCCGCGGGCTAGTTGGCGGCGGGCGAGGACTGGTAAGGCTTCTTGCGGAAGGCCTGGGCGAGGCGGGTGACCTCGGGGTAGGCGGCCAGCTCGATGACCTTCTGGTATTCGGCCAGGGCGAGGTCGCGCTGGCCCAAGTGGTCGAAGATCTTGCCGCGCTCGAGCACGGCGCGGGCCCAGATGCGCTTGTTGACTTCAGGGACTTTCTCCACCTGCGCCAGCGTTTCCAGGGCGCGCTCCGGCTGGCCCTCGGCGTCTTCGATCAGGCCCAGCTCGAGCAGGGCGTCCTCCGGGCCGACAATGCGCGGGTTGTGCGGGTGGGCGATGAGGTCGGCCAAGAGCTCGCGGCCGACGCGCGCGGCCTCGGAGAAGTTCTGCTGCTGGCGGTAGAGCTTGGCGAGCTCGAGAGCGTAGATGGGGTTGCGGGGATAGCGGACCCGCAAGGTTTCAACGACGCCTTGGGCGCGGTCGAGCTGGCCCTCGCGGATGGAGGCCACCGCCAGCAGGATGCGGGCGTAGGTTGCGAGGAACTCTCCCTTCTCGGCGGTTTCCTCGAAGTACCCCAGGCCGCGGGGGCGGCTGCCGCGGACGCCGGCGAAAAAAAGAAAGACGCGGTGCACCCGCGGCAGGCTGCCCAGGATGTAGTCGTGGACGCCGAGGACGACGCCGGTATCGTGCAGCTCGGGGTGGAGCGCGCGCAGGCGCTTGTGGTAGTTGTACGACCTCTCCCCCAGGCGCAGGCCTTCCAAATACTTCGCCTTTACTCCGGCGGCGTAGTTGGCCAGGGCGCCGTTGAGCAGGCCGGCGGCGAACAGGCCGTCCACGTCCTGCGGGTCGGCCTTCAACCGCCGCCGGGCCAGCTCCAGCCCCTCCCGGACGACGGCGTGGAAGCGCTGGTCGAGGTGCGGGTCGGGCGGGAGGCGCTGGTGCTTGAGGAACTCGTTGGAGGTGACGAAGAGCTGGGTCTGCAGGCTGCCCTGGTAGGCCAGGATCTCATACAGCAGGGCGGAGGCCCAGAAGGCCCGCACCGTGGCGCTCGAGGGCTCGGCGTGGGCCACCTGCTCGAACAGCTCGCGCGCCGGGGCGAACTCCAAGTTGTAGACGTGGTCGAAGGCGGCAC
Source organism: Acidobacteria bacterium RIFCSPHIGHO2_01_FULL_67_28 (assembly GCA_001766965.1). Taxonomy (GTDB): domain Bacteria; phylum Acidobacteriota; class Terriglobia; order Acidiferrales; family 2-02-FULL-67-57; genus 2-02-FULL-67-57. The sequence goes on from MEKM01000183.1 coordinate 8,562, forward strand.
GGAGCTTGGCTTCGCTCTCGGCCGAGACCGCGGCGGGGATGGCCGGGCGGAGTTGCGCGGGCGCAGGGGCTTGCGCCGGCGGGGGTGGCGACGCGGGCGGAGGCTCTTCCTGGGCGGCCGCGACCAGCGCCGCTCCCAGAACCAGAGCGCCCAACACTCCGCTGCCGAGTCGCCGCGACACCGCGCCTTTCTACCCTCCTCGCCAGTTGGATGCAAGCGGTACTAGAAGCGCAGGGGCCCGAGCGGGACGCGACGCTGGCTCACCAGCAGCTCCGGCGTCCGGCTCAAGGAGAGCGGGAAGCGGTTCCGGCGCCGCTTCAGGGCCTGCTCGGCGGCCAGGCGCGCCACTTCGGGGGAGTTGTTGTTCTCGCTCAAGTGCGCCAGCACCACGGTGCGGGCGGCGCCGTCGAAGTCGCACTCGAGGAACTCGGCCAGGGCTTCGTTGGAGAGGTGGCCGAGGCGGCTCGCCACCCGCTGCTTCAGGTACCAGGGATAGGGCCCGCGGCGGAGCATCTCCAGGTCGTGGTTGGCCTCGAGCACCAGGCAGTCGCAGCCGCGCAGCTGCTCTTTGACCAGGCCGGTCAGGTAGCCGAGGTCCACCGCCAGGGCCAGTTTCACGCCGTGGGTTTCGAAGCGGAAGGCGGCGGGCTCGTTGGCGTCGTGCGGGACGGCGAAGGGAACGACGTCGATGTCGCCCACGGTGAAGCGCTCGCCCGGGCGGAAGCGCTCGACGCGGGCCAGCGCCGGCCCTTCGGGCAGCCCGGCCTGTGTGCCCTCGGCCAGATAGACCGGGACGCCGAACTCTTCGGCCAGCGCCGCGGCGTGCGCGGCGTGGTCGGCGTGCTCGTGGGAGACGACGATGGCGGTCAGCCCGTTCGGGGCGAGCCCGGCGCGTTCCATCCGCTTCAGGGTTTCGCGCTTGGAGAGTCCGGCGTCGATGAGCAGGCGCGTGCGCTCGGTGGAGAGAAGGGCGGCGTTGCCGGACGACCCGCTGCCCAGGATGGTGAGCTCGACCGTGGCCCGCTCCTTTAGCCGGTTTGAGTAGATGTACCAGAGCGGCGCGCGGGCGTCAACCCGGGAATGAGCGGCGCTTGACCTCCAAGGCCGGGGCGGCGTACGATGCCTTCGCTCAACTTTCTCTACGGGCGTCGTCGCGACCTGTCCCGGGGGGAACCCGGCGCGCTGCCGGGCTGGTCACCAGCATGGCCGAACAGACCGCCAAGAAGGAACCCGCCAAGAAGAAAGTCCTGGTGGCGGACGACGACATTTCCATCCTGCGCCTGGTGGAGATGATGCTGAGCCGCCACGGATTGACGGTCATCACCGCCCGCGACGGCGAAGAGGCGCTGCAAAAAGCCATCCTGGAAAAGCCCGACGCCATCCTGCTCGACATCAAGATGCCGAAACTCGACGGCCTGGCCCTCTGCTCCAAGCTGAAGCACACCAAAGACACGGCCAACATCCCCGTCGGGTTCCTCACCGCCGCCAAAGAGGTCGAGTCCTACAAGCAGGCCCAGGAGCTGGGCGCCATCCTCTACGTCACCAAACCCTTCAAGCCGGAGAAGCTGATTGACGCCGTGGGCCTGCTGCTCTCCTCCCGGGGGCAGTCCCCCAAGCTCTGAAGCCTCCCGCTTGACCCGCGCCGCGGTTTGCGAGAGGATGGGGGAGGAAAAGCTGAAGCGTCAGTTTCTCGGCGTGTTGTCAGGGCTCGCTTCGACTGGCCGCGCTTTCGACCTGCCTTCAGCCACCCGAAGTGAATCACCGTCCCGCGACGCCGGGCGAAGGAGCCATCCCGTGAAGAAGCTTTATGTCGGCAACGTCCCCTATCAAGCCACCGAAGAAGAGCTGCGCAGCTTTTTCGAGCAGGCCGGGGTTACGGTGGAGAGCGCCGCTTTGGTCCGCGACCGCTACTCCGGCGAGCCCCGCGGCTTCGGTTTCGTCGAGATCGTGGACGACAACCAGGCCCAGCAGGCCATCGATTCCCTGAACGGCAAGGACTTCCTGGGCCGCAACCTCATCGTCAACGAAGCCCGCCCGCCCCGGGAACGGGGCTTCGGCGGGGGCGGGGGCGGCGGGGGTCGCGGCCGCGGAGGCGGGGGCGGCGGGGGACGCGGCGGCGGTGGCGGCGGCCGGCGGCGCTTCTAACGGCGCGGGCTCACGCCCAGCCGTTCCAGCTCTCGTCCCATCCGCCCGGTCAGCATCAGGTAAGCCATCTTATGGTCGGCCGCCAGCGACAGCAGCGGGTGGCGGAAGGTGGCCGGGCGGTTGCGCTCGACAACGAAGTGCGAGAACCACGCCAGACCGTAGGCCGCCACCGGAATCAGCCCGAGCAGCCACCAGGTGCGCGTCCACAGCCCCGCGGCCAGCAAGCCCACCCAGGCGAGCGTGGCCGCGAGGTGCAGCCCGCGCGTCGCCGGCCGGCTGTGCTCGGCCAGATAGTGGGGCCAGAACTCGGCGAAGGTCGGCTGGGGCGCGCCGTTCATCCTTAGTGCCGCGAGGCATTAGCACGCACCGCGCCTTCGGGTCAAGCCCTTGACAGCCCGCCCGCGCGCCGCTACCTTGAAGCAGTCGGGTTTTCCGCGGAGGGCAGCGAGTTCGCGTCCCGGCTCCTGGCGAGCCGGGAGAAGGAGTCCTGCATGATCGCACGAACCTCCGCTCGCGCCCTTCTCGGGCTTCCGCTGCTGCTCGGTCTGGGGGCGCTCCTGCTCGCCCAGAGCGGGCCCTCCACCATCGATCCCTCGGCCCGCGAGTTCCTGCTCGCCAAGCTCGCCCGCAAGCTGGAAAAGGTGAAGAAGAGGCCCCGGCCCTACGACCAGCCCGCCGAGGCCCAGGAGTTCTACGTCCTCAAGCGCGCCGCGCCCGGCGAAAAGGTCCTGCATCCGGAGAAATACCTGGAGGCGCTCGAGCACATGCGGCGGATGCCGCGCTACTCGACCGCCCGGGGAGAGTTCCTGCCGCCGCTGGCGGAGTCGAAAGACAGCGGCGGGCCCGGCGCTCTCGCGCTCGGGAGCTGGACGGCGCTCGGCCCCGGCAACATCGGCGGGCGCACCCGCGGCCTGGTGATTGACCCCGGCACGCCCAACACCATGTACGCCGCCG
>MEKM01000184.1 GCA_001766965.1 Acidobacteria bacterium RIFCSPHIGHO2_01_FULL_67_28
TCGAGCAAGGTATCGTCGTTGAGGTCGGTGACCGCCAGGTGCTTCCCGGTGGCAGCCAGGGCGACAGGGGGCAGGAGCGGCGTCGTCGGCTCGCCGTTGCCGAGCAGGATGTAGCTTTGCCCGGTGACGCGGAGGGAGGCCACGTCGGCCCGGCCGTTGCCGTTGAAGTCCGCCACCGCCAGGTCGCCGCCGTTCGAGTCATACGGGGTTTCGACCACGCGGCGGCGCTGCAGCGTGGGGAGCTGGAAGGTGCCGTCGCCGTTGCCGAGCACCACGTCCACTTCGCCGTTGTTGCTGCCGTTGCGCCCGTGCACGACCATGTCGGTGACCGAACCGACGTCGTTGTCGAGGTCGCCCAGGGCCAGCGTGTCCGGGGCGATGGTGGTGGTGAGCGAGACCGCCGCCAGCGCGGTGAAAGTGCCGAGGGCGGCGCCGTTCCCGAGCAGGACCTGGAAGCTGGTGTTGTTGACCACGGCCAGGTCCGGCACCGCGTCGCCATTGATCAGGCCCACCCGCACCGCCAGCGCCCCGCTGAATCCCAGGTTGGTGGTCTGCATCGGCAGCAGCGGGGTGACGCCGTCGTTAAGGAAGATTCTGACCGAGGACGAGGTCAGCACCACCAGGTCGATCCAGCCGTTGCCGTCCAGGTCGCCGCCCTGCAGAGCGATTACCGTCGCTCCCACCCCCTCCTGGAAGGGCAACTGGAAGGTGCCGTCGGGGTTGCCGAAAAGGAGGGAGACGTCGGAGGAGTTGGCGTTGCCGACCGCCAGGTCGAGCACACCGTCGGTGTTGAAGTGGGCGATGACGGCGCCCACCGGCTTGTTGCCGGCTTCAGCGCGCTGGGCAAAAAGGAAGGTAACTTCCGGCGTCTGGGCCGCAGCCCGCCCTCCGGCAGCGAACAGGAAGAGAACCAGCGCGAAGGCGATCCAGCGTCTTTTGCTTCTCATCGGCCCCGCTACCCTGCGGGCATCGTGAGCCCCGCATCAGCCGCCAACCCCCGGCGGCCCTGGGTCGCCCTCTAGCAACAAAGAGTAGCGCCGGGGGCGCGCTTGAGGCTGTGACCGGAGGCACATCGATGTGTCGCAAACGACACTGCGTGGCCAAGGTTCTCCAGGGGCTGACCCGCGTCGGCCTTCTGCATGCGGCGTGCGGCGGGTTTGCCGGGGGGCGAAGCGAGAAGGGTTCCTTCGACTCACCCCGCCCGACGGGCCGTCGCGTCGGCTGGGGTTTCAGGGCGCTATGATGATTTGGATGAGCTCGAGCCTTTCGCCCGTGACCGGGTCAACCTCCAACACCAGTCCGATGCCGGAAGCGTAGAACTTGTGCTCCAGGGCGTCGGGCTCCAGGGGCACGGTGTCCGCGGTCTGCAGGCAGTTGCTGAAGTCGCCGTAGGGGACGCTGGCGGAGGCCGTCAGGCTAAGCACTTCCCCGATGTCCTCGGCCTCGCCCAGGTAGAACTCCTGGCGGTAGAGATCGCCGACGGCGGGGTTGGCTTCCATGATGATCCCCGGCTTGGCGCCGTCCACGCCCGCCTCCCAGGAGCCCTCCAGGCTGACGATCTCGCCGTTGACAATCTCCTTCGAGTTCTCTCCGAAATACCAGACGTTGCCCTGCAGGTCCTGGGCGAACCAGTCGAGCGTGTCTTCGATCAGCGCGCCGTCCAGCGTCACCGTGTCGTGCACCTCGACGCAGGTGACGCCGAGGATCACTCTGGTGTTGCTGGTCACGGCGAACTCCTGGTGCTCGAAGCCCTCGGCGGTGTTTCCCTCGTAGATGAAAGTGGTGCCCGGCGTCAGGGGCATATAGGGATTGTCGATGGTGGCGACGAAGTTCGCCGGGTCGATCACGGGGTCGTAGGGATCTTCGCCCAGCCGGTCGCAGACCGCCTGGCGCGCGTCGCGCTGGTCGTTGCACTCCTCCAACGCGTCTTTCCGGTCCACCTCTGCCTGCTGCGCGCAGGCCTCCCGCGCCGCCGGGTCGGATAGGTTGTGGCACTTGCCCCGAGCCAGCCAGTAGTCACTCCACGCCTCCGCCTCGCAGGACCGCATGGCCTTCTGCGAAGTCGCCCGACAGAGATCCTTCGCGTCCGCCGCCACGGCTCCGTTGGTCAGAGTGAACACGAGCACTGCGCCAAGAATTAAAACCAGATGAGCGAATCTCTTCATGGCAACCTCCTTCGGCCCTCCCGTTCGTTTCCCGGCCTAAGCTAGCAAGGACAAGATTGCCCGCATCTTTCCTGGGGATTACAGTTGTGAAAGGTTCGAAGCAGGAAGGGGAGTGCGTCTTGGCTGGCGGAGTGGAGGTCGCGGCCCGCTAGCCGGCCAACCGGCTGCCGGTCAGGCTAGCCGACGTCCTCTGGTTTGGTTTCCCTCTCCAGTTCGTTCCCCTGGGGGTCGAAAACGACTTCGGTCTTCTGGCCGTTGAGCTCGATCTGGAACTCGTAGGTAACGGCCGTACCCTTGGTTATTCTTTCCGCTTTCAGGACTTTCCCCTTGGGAAACGTCTTCTTGAGCGCCGCCTTCACGCCCCGCGGCAGCGCGCTGGTGTCCAGGGTCTCTTCCAGCGAGACCAGCGTGCCGTCGGCGGCGTAGGTGACGTCCCGGGTGACCAGGCCCTCCACGCTCTCGATTTCGTAGACGGTCTGGCCGTTCTCTTCTTCGGTGCTGTAGCCCTTGATTTCAGCTTTGGGGTACGCCCCGGCAAACGCGGCCAGGACCGCCGCCGGGACGTCCTTGCGTTCGATTTGCCGTTCCCCCGCCAGGGCCGCCGCCGTCAGCCCGAGGACTAAGGCGGCCAGCACCAGCAGTGGCATCACACTTTGGGTACGCTTCATTGGCTTCCTCCTAACAGGGTAGGGTTGACTTGTGAGAAGAAGGGCGGCCTGGTCGTCGCGCGCATGAGTCTTCCGGCCTACTCCGCCTTGGCGGACTCTTCGCAATTCCCCCGCAGCGCGAAGCCAATCTCCATGGCGGTGCCCTTCGGGAAGACCACCTCGCGCCCCCGCGCCACAAAACTCGAATAGGCCGTCCGGCTCGCTCCGTAGATCCCCATGCCCAGGGCGAGCGGCTGGGCCGGAACCAGGGCGCCCACCACCATCCCCGGTAACCTGAAACCCGCGGCCCCGCCGGCGATGCCTTCGCTGGCGTCCGTGCCTCCGCTGCTCACGCCGTCCTCGACATCGCTGTCCTTGTGAGCCGCCACGGCCAGCGCCACCGCGATGCCCGTGGAGAGATAGCGCCGCTTGGGAGCGGTTGACCGGGCCTCGCCCTCCACATCGAGCCGGACGTTCTCCTCCGCGCCCGATTGCACCCCCTCGAGGTTCGCCGCCGCTACTGTCTGCTCCATCCCGCCCAGAGGAATCAATTCGCGGAAGGCGATCCGCAGCTTGCCGCTGCGCCCAAAACGCCGGGCCGGCCGCGCTTCCACGACCGACCCGTTTACTCGCGTTCCCTGGGGGAGAAGCAAGCGACCGTCGTCGGCAAAAAGCGGTTGGACGAGGATGGCCTCGACCGGCGCCTCCGGCGGCGTAGTCGCTGAATTCAGCGGGGTCAGGAGCTGGGCATGGGCCAGAAGGCGACAAGGCAAGGGCGCCGGGTCGCCCGCGGCCAGCAGGGGAGGCGGGAGCGGCTTGCGCCCGAAGTCGAGCGGCTCTTGCAGCTCGGCGAAATAGACCGTCCCAGCGTCAAGGTACTGCGGACGAGCGGGGAGCTGGGCGAGTCCGAAGCGCTTCAGCCGGTGCGCCTTGCCGGGCTCTTTCACTTGCTTCATGGTGGCTTCCCATTTGCGCTTGGCTTCTCGGATCGCCTCCTTCATTTTGTCCGACGCCGCGTCCTTGGCTGTCCTCTTTTTCTCGCTGTCGATGCTGGTGACCAGCTGGAGGGTCCGGCCGGAGCCGGGGGTCACGGCGGTCTTAATCGGGAGGCGCTTGCCGTCGGGCAAAACCATCTCGTCGAATTCCACCTGGACCTTGCGAACCGGCGTGAAGTTCATGTTCAAGGCGGCCCACACGCGCCGTTTGCGCGAGGGGCCTTGGATCTCGGTGATGCGGCCCAGGACCTCGCTGCCCACCGGGACCACTTCCTGATCGAACGCGTACAGGGCTTCGACGAGGAGACCATGGATGGGTTGGCCGACTTTTCTGATTCGCACTTCTCGGTCCAGCGCCACTTGCAGCACGATGCCTTTCGGCACGGTGAGGGAGACTGTCTCCGCGGTCGGAGAGACCGGCGTGGAAGACCAGGCATTGGAGAACTCCACCAGCTTCAGGCTGCTGTCCTGGATGAGCCCAATCCCGGGGGCATAAAACTTGAACTCTCTGGCCTCCGGCTCCAGCGGAGTCGTTTCCTCCGTTTTCAAAGCCTCTACGAACACCCCGGCGGGGGTCACCACGACTTCCGTCAGGCTTACGATTTCCGCCCGGTCCAGGGCGACGCCCGGAGCGATTTCCTGGAAATACTTCGCCTCCAGCTGGGCGTTGCCGGGCATCATCAGGCCGGGCCGGGCGCCGTTCTCCCCCGCCTTCCAGGACCCTTGATGGCCTACGATTTCGCCGTCCTGGTAGGTGTCGACCTCCTCGCCAAAATAGAAAATGCTGTTGCCTGGTTCGCACAGGGCAAAAAAGTTCCGGGAGATTTCGACCAGTTGGTTGTCGACGTATTCGACTTCTGTGACCACCCGCGTGTTCACGCCCGCGATCGTTGCTGTCTCGTCGAGGACAGTGATCTCAAGCCGAACGAAATTACTCCTCTCTTCTCCTTCGAGGATGAGCTGGTATCCAGGCTCGAGAATGAAGTAGGGATTGCGTCCGCTCGACTTGAAGCTGCACTCGTCGAGCCGGAATTCATCTGTGAATGCCGGCTGGTCGGCAAAGAGCTGGCTGGGCATTCCCAGAACACTGGCCAACACGACTATTAGTATCGTTGGGAAGGTCGACTTCTTCATGGCTGGCTTCCTTACGGGTTTGGATCCCGTGCCGTTCCGCCTATGCTACTAGCAAACCCCGCATTGCCGCGATCTTTCCCGAGGATTACATCTTTGCAATGTCGGATACGATAACGACTGGGAGGCGTCTAGCGGGGGGAGCGAATCGGCAGGCGAATCACCACCCGCGTCCCCTGTCCCGGCTGGCTGTGGGCCTCGACAGACCCCTGGTGCGCCTGGACAACGGCGCGAACCAGGCTCAATCCCAGGCCCAGACCCCGCTGCGACTGGCTGGCCTCGCCGCGGTAGAGCCGGTCCCAGATCTTGGGAAGTTCCTCGGGCTTGATCCCCATCCCTGTGTCTTTCACCGAGATCAAGGCTTGTTCCTGCTCCGCGCGCGCTTCGATCTCGATGCGTCCCCCGGGAGGGGTGTACTTGATGGCGTTGTCCAGCACGTTGGCGACCGCCTGGCGGATCCGTTTGGCATCTCCCCGCAGACCAAGCCGCGCGGGCAACTCGGTCCGGATGGCGATTTCCTTCTCCTCCGCCACGTGTTCGTAGAGCCCGACCACGCTCGTCAGCAGGGCGGAGAGATCCACCTCCTCCCAGTCCAGTTTCAGGGCTCCGGTTTCTGCCTCGGCCACATCCATCAGGGTATTCAGCATGGTCAGAGTCTGCTCGGTCTCTTCCAGGCAGTCGGCCAGGGCCTGCTTGTAGGTTTCCGCGTCCGGGGGCGCATGCAGGGCTATTTCCGCGGCTCCCCGCAGCCGGGTCATGGGGGTGCGGAGGTCGTGAGCGATGGTATCCAGGGCGCTCCGCATGCGATTCACCAGCGACTCAATCGTGTCCAGCAGGGCGTTGAACAACCCCGCCAGCTCGTCGAGCTCGTCCCCCGTTTTCCGCGTGGGCGCGCGCGCGTTCATATTGCCGGTTTGCCGGATGGAGCGCAGCACGCCGGCCAGATCGCGCACCGGACGCAGCGAGCGGTTGGCCAGCCAGGCGCCTCCCCCCACGCCAATCCCCAGCACGGCCACCAGGACAATGGCGAAGACACCCTGGAAATACTCCAGAATGTCGTCCCGCGCTTCCGTGCTCCGGCCGACCTGCAACAGGAAGCCGTCGGGCAGCGTGACAGACATGATCTCGAGGGTGTCCGTTTCGGCCAGCAGCTCGCCCTCCTCCATTCCCCGGAGACGGATCAAGCGCCGGCCCCCGGGGAGGGGTGCGGTTTCGAGCTGCTTCACGTTGAAATCGTCCCACTCGGCCGGCATGTCCTGAAAGACGGTGTTGCTTTGGGGATCGGCCACTCGGACAAACAACGACTCCCGGTGCGCTGTTCTCACTTCCTCCATCAGCGCCGGCAGGCCCCCGTTCTGATAGCGGGAAGCGTAGAGCTTGAGCCCCGACTCGATCGCGCTCCGGTCCTTCTGTTTCAGCGAGGTGGACAGCAGGGAATAGGCGAGGGCGAAGACCGCCAGGGAGCTGGCAATGAAAACAAGGGAATACCAGGCGGCCAGGCGGAAGCCGATGGTTTGGCGTTTGCGGCTAAGAGTCTTTAAGGACGTAGCCGACTCCCCGGATGGTGTGAATGATCTGCTCGCCGGGCTCGGCGCCCAGTTTTTTTCTCAAGCGGCACACCAGCACATCCACCACGTTTGTTTGCGGCTCGAAGTTGTACCCCCAAATATGCTCCAGGAGCACGGTCTTGGAAACCACCTCCCCGGGATGGCGCAGGAAGTATTCGAGCAAGGCGAACTCGCGGGGCTGCAGGTCGAGCTTCTCGGCGTCGCGCACCACCTCGCGTTTCAGCAGGTCCATGGAGAGCGAGCCCACGGTCAGGCTGGTGGGCCCGGGAGCGCTGCTGGCTCTGCGAATCAGCGCCCGCAGGCGAGCCAGCAACTCGGAAAAGGCGAAGGGTTTGGTCAGGTAGTCGTCGCCCCCGGCTTGCAGCCCGCGAATGCGGTCGTCGACCGATCGGCGCGCGCTTAAGAAGATCACCGGGAGGTTCACCTTTTGCCGGCGGACCTCTTCGATCAGGCTCAAGCCGTCCTGGCCGGGCAACATGATGTCAATGACCGCGGCGTCGTAGGGTTCCGTCAAGGCCAGGTGCAGGCCGTCCTCCCCATTGGCGGCTTGGTCGACGGCAAAGCCGGCTCGCTCGAGTCCCTTGGCTATGAAGGCTGCTGTCTTCTTGTCGTCTTCAACCAGGAGGATGCGCATGGCCTGGCCGCTGATCTTTCCACTTTGACTGGGAATTCTACACCAAGCGGGGGCCGGACGCGCCCGCACGGATTCAAACTCTAATGCGGCCCGCGCACGGACAGCAGCAGGCGCGAGGGATGGTGGCGGTTGTGGTAAATGCGCAGCCTAGCCTGGCGCGTTTCGGCCGAGCTGACTTCGGATTCTCCCGTGTGCAAGTTCCGGGAGAAATGAGGGAAGAAGCTGCTCGAGATTTGCACGCGCAGTCGGTGGCCGCGGCGGAAGACATTGCTGGTCACCAGGTTCGTGAGTTCGAGCTTGTACACGCGGCCGGGGGCGAGCCGCCGCCGGCGGCCGGGCTGGCGGTAGCTGGCGCGGAGGAGGTCGAGGCCGGGGCTCATGAGGTTGAGAGCGGTGCCGTCGGGAGCGACGTCGAGCAGCCGCACCCAGAGGTCGGTGTCGGGCGCGTCGCACCCGAGGTAAATCTCCGCGGTGATGGGCCCGGTGACTTCGAGGTCGTTTTCGAGCGGCGGTGTCTCGTAGATGAGCACGTCCGGTCGGTGCGCCATGGCGCGGTAGTCCTGCGCGCCGGAGTAGGGCGGGTGGAGGTCGGTGACCGGGTTCGCCGGGTCGGAGAGGAAGGAACGGAAGCTCTCGGCCTCGGCCGGCTGGCTCCAGCGGAGCCGCCCGTGTTCGCCCGGGGCGGCGGGCGCGGCGAGATAGAGCGGGGTCGAGCGCGTGCCCGGGAGTGGCCAGGTCTCGGCCCGCTCCCAGCTGTTGCGGCCCATCACGAAGACCTCGACCGGCTTCTCGCGGTCAACGCCGTTCTCGACTCCCTTCACGTAGCGGTCCATCCAGCGCAGCACCACCTCGTCGTAATCAATCGCCGCCTGCGGGCCGAACTGGCGGAGGCCGGCGGCCGTGCTGCGGGTTTCTTCGACGCCGTGCGACCATGGGCCGATCACGAGCTTCGCCCGCAGCTCGCGCCGGTGGCGGCGCGCCGCCGCGAGCCCCAAAAAGTTGGTCAGGGCGCCTTCGGGGCCGTAGGCCTCGTCGTACCAGCCGGAGAGGTTGAGCACGGCGGCGTCGATTTTCTCGTAGTGCCCGCGGAGCTCGCACCACTCCCACCAGCGGTCCTCGGGCGGATGGCTCATCCATTCGTAGTAGTAGGGCGCGACCTCTTTCAGGTCGGGAAGCTCCCGCAGGGGCAGGTGGCCGCGCAGGCGGTCGCGGCGGCGAACCCATTCGGCGCGGGCTTCGGCGTAGGTCTTCGGGCCGGGCAGGTTCTGGCGGAGGCGGGCGTGGGGGGCGATGTTATTCCAGATCCAGCCGATCCACGAGAGGTCGAAGACGCCGCCGGAGTAAAAGAAGTTGCGCGGGGAGGAGAAGGTCATCGCCGGCGCCATCGCCTTCAGGTGCGGCGGGCGCTCTTTGGCGGCCAGCCACTGCACCGCGCCGGGATAGGACAGCCCGAAGGTGCCCACCGCGCCGTTCGACCACGGCTGTCGCGCCGCCCATTCGATGGTGTCATAGCCGTCGCGGCCTTCCTGCTGGTAGGGCCGGAACTCCCCCGCGGAGGCGTAGCGCCCGCGCACGTCCTGGATGACAACGGCGTAGCCGCGCTCGACCGCGCGGCGGAAGATGGTGTAGTCCTCCTGCGCGGCCTGCTTGTCGTAGGGCGTGCGGTAGACGAGCACGGGGCACCGCCCCGCGCCGCGGGGTCGCCAGATGTCAGCGCGCAGCACGACGCCGTCGCGCATGGGCACGGCCACATCCCGCTCGAGGAGAAACTCGTCGGCGGGGCGTTCCGATGCGGGGCGGCCCACTCCGGCCAGCACCAGCGCGGCCGCGAGGAGGGCCGCGCGGCCAGCGAGCCTCTTGGCCGCGCGCGGGGTCCTCATCGCGCCCAGTATGCTACAATCCGCGCCCCGTGATACGAAGACTGTTCTGCCCGCCAGTCCTCGCCGCCGTGTTGTTGACGGCCACCGCGACCGCCGGCGAACCCTCCCGCACGGTGGCGCTGCGGTGCGGACGGGTCCTAGACGTGCGCTCGGGCGCGCTGCTGCGCGACCAGGTGGTGGTTGTCTCCGGCGACCGCATCGTCGTGGTCGGCCCAGCCGCCTCCACCCCGGTGCCGGCTGGCGCCGACGTGATTGACTTGAGCGGAGCCACTGTCCTGCCCGGCCTGATTGACACCCACACGCACCTGGTCGACGACTTCGACTCTTATGACGCCACGGCCCCGCTCCAAAAGAGTGGGGCGCGGATGGCCTTTGACAGCCTCCGGCACGCCCAAGCCACGCTCTTGGCTGGCTTCACCTCGGTGCGTGACCTCGGCACTTATCGGGCCTTCGTGGACGTGGCTTTGCGCGACGCCATCGAGCGCGGGGTTGTCCTCGGACCGCGCCTCCAGCCCGCCGGCGCCTACGTCACCGTCTCCGGCGGCGCCGGCGCGCTCACGGGTCTTGCGCCCGACCTGGAGCTCCCGCTCGAGCTGCGCTTCGGCGTGGCCGACGGGCCCGACCAGGTGCGCCAACGCGTGCGCGAAATCATCCGCCGCGGTGCGGGCGTCATCAAAGTGCTGGCCACGGGCGCTGTGCTCACCCCGCACAGCCAGCCGGCCGCGCAGGAATTCACTTACGAGGAGCTGCGCGCGGCCGTCGAGGAGGCCGGCAAAGCGGGCCTGAAGGTTGCGGCCCACGCCCACAGCGCCGCCGGCGCCAAGGATGCCATCCGCGCCGGGGTGGCCTCCATCGAACACGGCAGCTTCCTGGACGACGAAGCCCTGCGGATGATGAAGGAGCGCGGCGTCTTCCTCGTGCCCGACCTCTACAACCACGAAGTCATCCTGGCCGGGCGCGCCCGCGGCTACCCTGAAGAGTTCATCGAGAAGGAGCGGGCGGCGGGCGAGTCGCAGCGCCGCGTCTTCCGCCGCGCCCTGGAGCTGGGGGTGCGCATCGCCTACGGGACGGACGCCGCGGTGATTCCCCACGGCGACAACGCCCGGCAGTTTGCCGTCTACGTCGCGCACGGGATGAGCCCGCTGGCCGCCCTGCGCTCGGCGACCCTCGAGGCGGCGGAGTTGCTGGGCTGGGCCGACCGCGTCGGGAGTTTGGAGCCGGGCAAACTGGCCGACTTGATCGCCGTGGACGGCAACCCGCTCGAAGACGTCCACGTGCTCGAGCGCGTGGGCTTCGTGATGAAAGATGGCCGGGTGGTCAAGAACGAGTTCCGGTGACCGGCGTCGGGCGGGAAGCGGCCAAAGCTTGACAGCCGTGCTACCCTCGGGGACAGGAAGCGGTCATAACTCGGGGTTGCCGGTTCATCCTGCCTGGGTACGGGGGGTGGGTATGAGAACACGGTCCTTCCTTATGTTCCTGCTGGCGGTACTCCTCCTGGGAGGAGCCTCGCCGGTCTTCGCCCAGAAGATTACCGGAGATATCACCGGGACCGTTACCGATCCCAGTGGGGCCGTGGTGCCCGGCGCTACGGTGACAGCGGAGAATGTGGGGACGGGGTTGTCGCGCTCGGCCAAGACTGCGGCCACCGGCGATTACCGCCTGGTCGAGCTGCCCCCCGGCACGTACAAAGTTACCGTTAGTGCCACCGGCTTCAAGACTGTCGTTGGCGACGTTCAGGTGGCCATTGGCATCATTACCCACGCCGACTTCAGCTTGCAGGTGGGCGAGCGGACAGAGACGGTCACGGTGGAGGCGGTGGCGGCTCTTATCGAGACCGAGGAGAATCGCCAGAACACCCTGATCGACTCCCGGCGCATCGAAGACCTGCCGCTGAGCGGGCGCGACTTCAATAGCCTCCTGCAAGTGGTCCCCGGGGTGCAGCGGGCCCCCGGCGGGGGATTCCTGACCGTGAACATCAACGGCCTGCGCCGCACCTCCAACAACTTCGCGGTGGACGGCATCCCCAACAACGACCGCTACTACGGGGACTCCGCCCTGAACCAGGTGGCCATCGCGGGCACCGCCGCCACCCTCGTGCCCCTGGAAGGCATCTCCGAGTTCAGCGTCCAATCCAACCCTGGGGGAGAGTACGGCATCAAGGGCGGTTCCGTCATCAACGTGGGATTGAGGGGCGGCACCAATGACTTCCACGGACAGGTTTTTTGGTTCCGGCATACCGACGTCACCGACGCCCGCAACTTTTTCAGCGAAGAGGCAACGCCCTTCCGCCTGAACCAGGTGGGCGCCGTGGTCGGCGGTCCCATCGTCAAGAACAAGACGTTCTTCTACGCCTCCTACCAGGCCTTTCGCCTCAAGGATTTCTTCCCCTACACCGCGGACGTCCCCACCCCGGGGGAAGTAGCGGCCGCCCTGGCCTGCGTAACCACCGGAGCGGGTTGCCTGATCCCGGGGCTGGCGATCCCCGGGCCGGGTGACGACATGATCTTCGGCACCGGCGACGACGGCACCCCCAACACCACCGGGCTCAACCTGCTCAGCTTCTACCCCATCAACCCGGCGGGTTTTGTGTTTGTCAGCGCTCCCAACACCTTGAAGGTGGACGGCTTCCACATCAAGATTGACCACGTCTTCAACGAGCGCCACAACCTCTCCGCCAAATACATTTTCGGCGATAGCGAACAATCCCAGCCCGCCTTCAGCGGCACTCTGGTGCCGCCGTCGCCCAACCCCGCCGACATGTTCAATTCCGTTTCTCCCACGCGGTCACAACTGTTCGGGCTCGGCTGGGTATGGAACATCTCCACGGACAAGATTCTGGAGAGCCGGGCGGGGATGACGCGCTTTTCGCAGCTCATTGACGTCAACAACAAGGTCAACCCGCTTGACCTGGGCATCAACACCGGCCCGCTCAGCCCGGCCGACTTCGGGGTGCCTGCCGTCTACTACCTGGGGTACTTCGGCTACATCGGCGGCGTCGGCGGCTACCCCATCACCACCCGGCCCAACCAGACCTACGATTGGCAGGAGCACTTCACCTGGCTGCGGGGCAAGCACACCCTCAAGTTCGGCGGCCAGTACCAGCACGCCTACACCAACAGCGTCCGCACCCGCGCCCGCGGGGAGCTGGACGTGGCTTTTACCGGTAACCACGTCCTCGCCTTGCAGCAATTGCTGTTGGGTTTTTGGGACGGGGCCAGCCGTTTCTTCGGCGACAGCACCCGGCACATCTTCCAGGACTCGGTGGGCTTCTACGCCCAGGACACCTGGAAGATCCATCCTCACGTGACGTTGCAACTCGGGGTGCGCTACGACGTAAGCGGCGCGCTGGGCGAAGAGCGCGACCAGTGCGCCAACTTCCTGCCCGGCGACCCGATGGCCGGCCCCGAGGGCTTCGTGCTCTGCTCCGACCGGCCCCTGTACGGCGTCGACAAGAACAATTTCGGTCCGCGGGTCGGGGTGGCCTGGGACGTCACCGGCCGCGGCAAGACCGTGCTGCGCGGCGGCTACACTTTGAACTACGACATCCCCAACTTTGGCTCCATCCACGCTCCCCGGACCGGCTTCGTCGGCGGGTCGCGGGCGGGCGCCTTCACCCAAATCCCCCAGGGGAACTTCGGAGTCCAGATCTCCACTACGCCGCCGGCCAACCAGGCTCTCTTTGCCGGCAACGCCTTTTGTGCGGTTTTCCTGTGCGTCAGTCCGGGGGTGCCCATCTACGGGCCCAACGTGCTTCCCGACCCGCCCTTCAATGTCTTCTCGGTGGTGCCCAACTTGAAGACTCCCATGGTGCACCTCTACAACCTCACCTTCCAGCAGGAGGTCACCAAGCAGTCCGTCTTCACCCTGGCCTACGTCGGCTCCCACGGCGAGAGCCTGCTCATCTATCGGGATGCAAACGCCTCGCCCCTGGGCTGCGCCGCCATCACTGACAACCCGCCAGTGGGGCTCACGCCGAACGACACCTGCATCCCCTTCGCCCGTCCGCTGGCGGCCGCCCTCCCGGACATCGAGCACGTCATCGAGCTGACGAACGCCTCCTGGTCGTGGTTCGACAGCCTGCAGGCTTCCTTCCAGATGCGCAACTGGCGGGGACTGACCGGCCAGACCAACTTTACCTGGGCGAACTCGCGGGATACCGGCTCCAACAACCGCAGCGACCGCGACGACTTCACTCAACTGAACAACCCCTTCACCATCCGGAACATGTATGGCCCCTCGGAGCACGACGTGCGCTTGAACTTCAACCTCAGCCTCGTCTACGACGCTCCCACCATTCCCAACATCCCCCGCCTGTTGGGAGAAGGCTGGCAGTTCAACTCTTATTACCAAGCCCTCACCGGCCGACCCTTCACGCCGCTGTACACTGCCTCCTCCGACCCGGCCCGCGACCCCTCCGGGCAGGGGGGGGTCGGCTCCATTCGCGCCAACTGCAACGGCACGCCCATCTACAATCCGGGCGATCCCGACAACTACATAACCAACCCGGGAATCTTCAGCAAACCGTTGCCGGGCACGGTTGGAACCTGCGGACGCAACACACTGCGGGCGCCCGGCTTGAGCCAGTGGGACTTGGGCGTGTTCAAGAACACGCGCTTCAAGGAGCGCTACACCATCCAGTTCCGCTGGGAAGTCTTTAACATCCTGAACCGCACCAACTTCAGCTACGCCCCGACGAACAGCATGCGCAGCGGGTCCTTCGGCACGCTGCGGGAGACGTCCGACGTCTTCGCCTTGAACGCCGTGCTGGGCCAGGGGGCGGCGCGCTCGATGCAGTTCGGGATCAAGTTCATTTTCTAGCCGGACGCCAGCCGGCTTCCTTTCCGGGAGTCTACCCACCGTGGTAGACTCGCTCGTTCTATGCCCCGCAGGCTCCTGACGGCGATACTCCTCTTCCTCAGCGCGCCGCTCGGCGCGGCGGCCGCTGCGCCCGACATCGTCCTCATCACCCTCGACACCACCCGGGCCGACCGCATGGGCTTCCTCGGCTCCAAGCGCGGCCTGACTCCGCACCTGGACGCGCTGGCCCGCGACGGCGTCGTCTTCCTCCGCGCCTATGCGCAGGCCCCGCTGACCACCGTCTCCCACGCCACCCTCTTCACCGGCACCTACCCGCAGTTCCACCGCGTCAACGACTTTGGCGTCCCGCTGCCCGCCGAGCTACCCGCCTTGGCTGAGCTTCTCCAGCAGCGCGGCTACCGCACGGCCGCCTTCGTGGGCGCCATCATCCTCGACCCCCGCAACGGCCTGGCGCCCGGGTTTGACCGCGGTTTTGACCTCTATGACGCCGGCTTCCGCCTCCGCCGCGGTCGCGAAGACCGCTACCAAACTATGGAGCGCCGCGCCGAGGAGGTCGTCCGGCGTGCGGTCGCCTGGGTGGAGCAGAACCCGCCGCGGCCCTTCTTCCTCTGGGTGCACCTTTTTGACCCGCACGACCCCTACGAGCCGCCGCCGCCGTACCGACAGCGGTTCGCCTCTGCCTATGATGGCGAAATCGCTTACACCGACGCCGCCGTGGGCCGCCTGCTCGCCGCCCTGCGCGCCCGCCGGCTCTACGACGAGGCTCTCATCGCCGTCGCCAGCGATCACGGCGAGGCCCTCGGCGACCACGGCGAGAAGACCCACGGAATCTTCCTCTACGACGACACCCTTCGCGTGCCGCTGGTTCTGAAGTTCCCGCAGGGAAAGTCAGCCGGTCGGCGCCTTCAAAGCGCGGTGGGTTTGATAGACCTCGCCCCGACTATCCTCGCAGTGGCAGGCGCGGCCGTTCCGCCGCCGATGCAGGGCCGCTCCTTGCTGGGCCTGCTGGCCGGCCCGCCCCTCGAGCAGCCTGCTTACGCGGAAACCGACTACCCGCGCCGCGCCTTCGGCTGGAACTCGCTGGCCGCCTGGCGCAGCGGCGACTACCTGTTTGTCTCCGCCCCGCGGCGCGAGCTCTACGCCTTGAGTGGGGACCCAAAGGCGGCGCGCAACCTGGCCGAGAAGAAGCCGGCCGAGGCCGACAAGCTGGCCGCCGAGCTCGAAGCCTTCCGCCGCCGCACGGAACGCGCTGTCCCCGCGGGCGCCGAGTCAGGCCTCGACCCGAAGGAGATGGAAAAGCTCACCGCACTCGGCTACGTCGGCGGCGGCTTCCGGCCGCTGCCGACGGGCGGGCCGTCGGGCACGGACCCGAAGGATAAGATCCAAGTAGCCAATGCCCTGCACGATGCCATCTTGGCCATCGAAAGTGGCCAGCCGCAGCAGGCGGTGCCGCTGCTCGAGCAGGTTGTCGCCGACAACCCGCAGATGTACATCGCCCAGTACCAGTTGGGCGTGGCGCTCGTCCGGCAGCGGAAGTACCGCGAAGCGATTCCTCCGCTCGAGAACGCCGTCGCCCTGCTGCCCGACTCGTCCATGGCGCACTACGAGTTGGGGTTCGCGCTGTTCGAGACCGGCGTCTGGAAGACCGCCGCCGCTCACTTCGAGCTGGCCGTGAGCCGCATGCCCAAGTTCGCCGATGCCCACTTCTCCTTGGCCGCCGTCTATGCCCGCATCGACCGCGTCCCGGAAGCGGTCCAGGAGCTCGAAACCGCTCTGGCCCTCAACCCCCAGCACTCCCGCGCTCACCTGCTTCTCGGGCGCATCCTCACTCTTCAGGGTCGGGCCGCCGACGGCCTGCCGCACCTGGAGCAGGCCGCGGCGCTCGAGCCGGACCTGGCCGAAGTCTATTTGTTCCTCGCCGACGCCTACGCCCGCCTGGGCCGCGTCGAGGATGCCCGTCGCGCCCGCGACCAGGCCGAGCGCCTGCGCCGCCCGCGCTAGTCGGCTGGCCTCGCTTCCGGGGATTTGTTAGAATCCGGCCGCTTCCGGAGGCGGCTCTTCCGTGTCCAAAGTGATGACGACACGCGACGCCGTGGCACGCTTCGTGCCCGATGGCGCGAGCGTCGTCATGGAAGGCTTCACCCATCTCATTCCCTTCGCGGTCGGCCACGAGCTCATCCGCCAGCGCCGCCGCCACCTCACCCTCATCCGGCTCACCCCCGACCTGCTCTTCGACCAGATGATTGCCGCCGGCTGCGCCCGCAAGCTGATTTTCAGTTGGGCGGGTAATCCGGGCGTCGGGTCGCTTTACGCTTTTCGCCGCGCTGTCGAGCAAGGCCGCCCGCGATCCCTCGAGCTCGAGGAGTACTCCCACTTCGGCCTCGCCCTGCGCCTTCAGGCTGGCGCGGCCAACCTGCCGTTCTTACCCACTCGCAATTTCGCCGGCTCGGACCTCCCGCGCGTCAATCCGAACATCCTGCCGGTGACCTGCCCGTTCACGGGTCAGTCGCTCTGGGCCGTGCCGGCGCTCCACCCTGACGTCGCCATCCTCCACGCCCAGCGCGCCGACGAGCAGGGCAACACCCAGGTCTGGGGCCTCACCGGCGTGCTGAAGGAGGCCGCCTTCGCGGCCCGCTGCGTCGTGGTGACGGTCGAGGAGATCGTGTCTTCTGACCTGATCCGGCGCGATCCGAACCGCACCCTGGTCCCCGGCTTCCGCGTGGACGCGGTGGTCGAAGAGCCCTTTGGCGCCCATCCCTCCTACGTGCAGGGCTACTACGACCGCGACAACGACTTCTACCGGCGCTGGGAGGGCATCTCCAGGACCGAAGAAGACCTGCAGGGCTACCTCGACACCTGGGTCTACGGCGTCTCCGGTCGGCGCGAGTACGTCGAGCGGCTGGGGGAGACGGCGCAACGGCTGCGGGCCGCCTCCGTTCTCTGCGAACCGGTCAACTACGGGTACTAGGCATGGGCGACTACACGGCGCGGGAGATTATGGTCACGGCGGCGGCGCAAATGCTCCAGGACGGCCAGACGGTGTTTGTCGGCATCGGCATCCCCAACCTGGCGGTCAACCTCGCCCGCCGCACCCGGTGCCCGAACCTCGTGCTCATCTATGAGTCCGGCGCCATCGGCGCGCGGCCCGCGCGCCTGCCCATCTCCATCGGCGACCCAGCGCTGGTAGCCGGCGCCGACGGCGTCTGCTCGATGCCCGAGGTTTTCCAGTACTGCCTGCAGCGCGGCTTCATTGAGGTCGGTTTCCTCGGCGGCGCGCAGATCGACCGCTTCGGCAACCTCAACACCACCGTCATCGGCGACTACCTCAAACCGAAGGTGCGCTTGCCCGGCTCCGGCGGCGCTTGTGAAATCGCCGTCCTGGCCCGCAAGGTCATCGTGGTCATCCCGCACTCGCGGCGCGCCTTCCCCGAGCGCGTGGACTTCATCACCAGCCCGGGCTTCCTCGGCGGGGGCGCCGAGCGCGCCCGCCTGGGCCTGCCCGGCGGCGGCCCCGACGCTGTCATCACCGACCTGGGCGTGCTGCGCTTCGACCAGGAGACCAGAGAGATGGTGCTCGCTTCGCTCCACCCGGGCGTGACCCTCGACGCCGTGCGCGCCCAGACCGGCTGGCCATTGCGCGCCGCCTCGCCGCTCGGAGTCACCCAGCCCCCCTCGGCCGAAGAGCTGCGCGTCCTGCGCGGAGAGCTGGCGCCCTCGCCGGACCTGGCCTGATGGATACCGCCGCCATCATCCCGGCGCTCTTCCCCCGACGATTCGGCCGGGGCTACCCCGTGGCGGTGCGCGGCGAAGGCGTCTACCTTTACGACGCCCAGGGGAAGAAATACCTCGATGCCGCCGGCGGCGCCGCGGTGGTGACCATCGGCCATGGCGTGAACGCGGTGGTCGAGGCCATGGCCAAGCAAGCCCACGCCCTGGCCTTCGTCCACAGCTCCCAATTCCATACTGCGCCTGCGGAAGAGCTGGCCGAGCACTTGCGCCGGCTGGCGCCGGGCCCGCTGGCCCAGACCGCGCGCGTCTATTTCACCTCGGGCGGCTCCGAGGCCACGGAGACGGCTCTCAAGCTCGTGCGGCAGTACTGGCTCGAGCGTGACCAACCCGGGCGCTACCGGATTCTCTCCCGCTGGCAGAGCTACCACGGCAGCACGCTGGGGGCGCTGGCGCTCTCCGGCAACCAGCGCCGCCGACGGCCCTACGCACCCCTGCTGGCCGAGTTCGGCCACATTGCGCCTTGCTATTGCTACCGCTGCCCGCTCGGCCTCGAATTCCCCTCCTGTGGCGTCGCCTGCGCCGACGAACTGGAGAAAGCCCTGGCGGCCGACGCCGAGCGCAGCGTCGCCGGCTTCATCCTCGAGCCCATCGTCGGCGCCACCACGGGCGCGGTCCCGCCCGAGGGCTACCTCCAGCGCATCCGCGAAATCTGCGACCGGCACGACATCCTGCTCATCGCCGACGAAATCATGACCGGCCTGGGGCGCACCGGACGGGCGTTGGCCGTGGACCACTGGGGAGTCGTCCCTGACCTGATCCTGCTCGGGAAAGGCATCGCCAGCGGCTACGCGCCGCTGGGGGCGGTGGTGGTGGCGGAAAAGGTCTGGCGGGCCCTCGAGCAGGGCAGCGGCGGCTTCGAACACGGCTACACCTACCAGGCTCACCCGGTGTCGGTGGCCGCCGGGCTGGCCGTGCAACGCTACATCGCGGAGAGGAATCTGGTCGAGCAGTGTCGCCGGCGCGGCGACTCCTTGGCCGCGCGGCTGGAATCGCTCCGCGAGCTGCCCTTCGTGGGCGACATCCGAGGCAAGGGGCTCCTGCAAACAGTGGAGTTCGTGGCCGACAAGAAAACCCGCGCCCCGTTTCCGCCGGCGGAACGGATCGCGGAACGCCTGGGGGAAGAACTGTGCGCCCGCGGGGTGCTGGTCTACCCCATGAAGGGCTGTGCGGACGGCTGGGCGGGCGACCACCTGCTGCTGGCCCCGCCCTTCGTCATTGAGGAAAGCGAGCTCGACACCATCGCCAGCGAACTGCGCCGCGCTCTCGGCTCCCTCCGCGGCGGGGCTGGCCGCGGCGCGCACGGCGCGGCTTTATGAGACTCCGCGCGAATCCATCTCGAGGACTCTTCGCGGCGGGAGTGTCCCTGCTCGCCGGTGTGCTTCTGCTGGCGAGTCCTTCTCCACCACGCGAGACCCCGCCCGCTGGTTTCAGCGAGCCGAGCTGGGCGCGTCAGAAAGTTTATGAGACAAAGCTTCTGGAGAGCGTCCGGGCCGACTCCTGTCGCGACCACCACCGCCTTCTAACCAGCCAGCCTCATGTGGCCGGCACCCCCGGCAACTTCCGCGTCTCCCAGTACATTTTCGACCGCTTCCGCGAGTACGGTCTCGAGGCAGAGTTCGCCGAGTACGAAGTGCTGCTCGCCTATCCCGAAGAAATCCGCGTCGAGATCGTGGCCCCGGAGCGCGTGGTGCTGGCGAACCCCGAGCCCGCGGACCCGCTCGACCCGCTCACCGACGTCAGCCGCACCCCGGTGGCCCAGCTGCCGTGGAACGCCTACTCGCCCGACGCCGATTTCGAAGCGCCGGTCGTCTACGCCAACCACGGTCGTCCCGAGGACTTCCGCCAGCTCGAAGCGCTCGGCGTTTCGCTTCAGGGCAAGATCGCCCTGCTGCGCTACTTCCAGGGTTACCGTGGCGGAAAGAGCTACGAGGCGGAAAAGCACGGCGTCGCTGGAATCCTCGTTTACTCCGACCCGATGGAGGACGGCTACTTCCAAGGCGACGTCTGGCCCGACGGCCCCTGGGGCCCGCCCGGCCACCTCCAGCGCGGCGCCAACGTTTACGACTTCCTCGTTCCCGGCGACCCGCTCACCCCCGGCTGGCCCTCCACCCCTGAAGCGAAGCGCATCCCGCCGGAAGAGTCTCGCATCCTGCCGAAGATCCCCATGGTGCCGCTCTCGGCCCGCGACGCCGCCGAAGTTCTGCGGAGGCTGGGCGGCCCGGCGGTGCCGCCGGGCTGGCAGGGAGCGCTGCCGTTCACCTACCACCTGGGCGACGACCGCCTCCGGGTGCGCCTGGTGAACCGCCAGCGGCGCGTGCGGACCAAGATCCGCAACGTTATCGGCAGGATTCGCGGCAGCGAGTTTCCGGAGGAGTTGGTGGTGTTGAGCAACCACCACGACGCCTGGGTCTATGGCGGCGTGGACCCTTCCAGCGGCACCGCCACCATGCTCGAGCTGGCCCGCGTCCTCGGCGCGCTCGCCCGCGAAGGCTACCGGCCTCGCCGTACGCTGCTCTTCGGCAATTGGGACGCCGAGGAGTACACCCTGACCGGCTCCACGGAGTGGGGCGAACAGTACGCCGACACGCTGCGGCGGACTGCCATCGCCTGCTTGAACGTGGATGCGGCCGCGAGCGGCGCGGATTTTTCCGTCAGCGCCTCGCCGCTCCTGCGCCGGCTGATCCTCGAGGCCGCGCAAGCGGTGGAGGACCCTCAAACCAGCCAGCCCGTCTATGACCGCTGGGCCAAGTCGGAGTCCGGCGCCAATGTGCGCAGCTACGTTTCGGGCGCGAGGGCTGAAGCCGGCGGACCGCTCATTGAGCGGCTGGGCAGTGGTTCCGACTACACGGTCTTCTTCAACCACCTGGGCATCCCTTCACTCGATATGTTGTTCGACGGTCCCTACGGCGTCTACCACTCCGTCTATGACGGGCACGTCTGGATGTCGCGCTTCGGCGACCCCGGTTTCCGCTTCCACGCCGCCATGGCCCGGCTGTGGGGCGTGATGGCGCTGCGGCTGGCGAACGCCGACCTGCTGCCGCTCGACCCGCGGGCGGAGGCCGAGGCGCTCGACTCCTACGTGGAAGAGCTGCGGCCGGAAGCGCCCCCGGAATTCTTTGCCCGCCACCTGGCGCCCTTGCAGTCGGAAGCGCGGGGGCTGGGCCGGGCCGCCGCGCGCTTCGACTCCCGCGCGCGCGGCTGGCTGCGCGACCCCAAAGCTCACCGCCCCGCTCTGGCCCGCGCCAATCGAGCCCTGCTCCAGCTCGAACGGGACTTCACGCACCCCGACGGTTTGCCCAACCGGCCCTGGTTCAAGCACCTGGTCTATGCGCCCCAGCCCAGCTACCGCGCCCAGGTCTTGCCCGCCATTGCTGAAGCCCTGGAACGAAACGACGCGGCGGGGGCGGCCGAGCAAGCCCGCCGCCTACGCGAAGCCATCCGAACCGCCAGGAAACGCCTCGAAGAAACCCGTTAGGAGAGACTACGATGAAGAAGCACCACGGCCATTTGCTCACCTGTATCCTGGTTTTCTTCCTGATCGTCCCCGCGGTGGTTTGGGCGCAGGCCAGACCGCGGGCCCGCGACCTCGGTGTCCCTTTCGACGGCAGCCCCGGCCCGCTGAACGCCATCACGGACGTCGCCGGCGTCGCAGTCGGCCACAGCACCATCGTCGTGGGCGAAGGGAAGCTCCAGGTGGGACGCGGCCCGGTGCGCACCGGCGTGACCGCCATCTTGCCTCGCGGCCAGCGGTCTGCCTCCGACCTGGTCTTTGCCGGATGGTTCTCCCTGAACGGCAACGGGGAGATGACCGGCACAACCTGGGTGGAAGAGTCCGGTCTGATGGAAGGCCCGGTGATGATTACCAACACCCACAGCGTGGGCACGGTGCGCGATGCCGTCATCGCCTGGTGGGTCAAGCGCGGCCAAGGCAACCAGCCCTGGTCGCTGCCGGTGGTGGCGGAGACTTGGGACGGGTATCTCAACGACATCAACGGATTCCACGTCAAGGAGGAGCACGCTTTCGAGGCGCTGGAGAGCGCCCGGGGGGGGCCCGTGGAGGAAGGAAACGTCGGCGGCGGCACCGGCATGATTTGCCACGAGTTCAAGGGCGGCATCGGCACCGCCTCGCGGCAGCTTGACGCGGAGGCGGGCGGCTACACGGTCGGCGTGCTCGTGCAATGCAACTACGGACTCCGCCACCAGCTCCGCATCGCCGGCGTGCCCGTGGGGCGCGAGCTCACGGAAGATCTGGTATGGTCGCAGGAGACCGGCTCGATTATCATCGTCATTGCTACGGACGCCCCGCTGCTGCCGCACCAACTCAAACGCGTGGCCCGGCGCGCCGCGCTCGGGTTGGCGCGCAACGGCAGCATCGCCGGCAACGGATCGGGCGACATCTTCATCGCCTTCTCCACCGCCAACCCCGGCGCCGCGGCGCCCGCGGGCCTCGTGCAAGTTGCCGTGCTCCCCAACGAGCGCATGAACCCTCTCTTCGAGGCCACCGTGCAGGCCACCGAAGAGGCCATCGTCAACGCCCTGGTGGCTGCGGAGACCACGACCGGCGTGGACAACCGCACGGTGGTGGCCCTGCCGCATGACCGCCTCCAACAGGCGCTGAAGAAATACAACCGGCTCGTCGAAGCGCGAAAAAACTAATGTGCGACTGCTGCGTCACCTGATGATTCCTCGGCCAACTTCCCGCTGCCGTGTGAACCTCCTGTGGAGGCTAGCCGCGGGTTTTCTCTCGCTCCTGGCTTTCGGCGTTGTCTTGCTTGCCTGTGGCCGCAGCGCCGGCGTCCAGCGGAAGCTCATCGTCCTCGGCCTTGACGGCATGGATCCCGAGCTGCTGGGCCGCTATATGGACGAGGGCAAGCTTCCGAACTTTGCCCGGCTCGCCCAGCAGGGCGGCTTCCGTCGTCTGGGCACCAGCATTCCTCCCCAGAGCCCGGTGGCGTGGTCGAACCTCATCACCGGCCTGAACCCGGGTGAGCACGGCATCTTCGACTTCATCCACCGTGACCCGAAGACTCTGCTGCCCTACCTTTCTACCTCGCGCGTCGAGCCGCCGAAGCGTGCCCTGCGCCTGGGCCCCTGGGTGCTGCCGCTTTCGCCCGGTCGCGTCACACTGCTGCGGGAGAGAAAGGCCTTCTGGGAAATCCTCGATGGGCACCGGGTTCCCGCCGTCATCCTGCGCATGCCCGCCAATTTTCCGCCGGTGGAATCCGAGTCCCGGACGCTGGCGGGCATGGGAACGCCCGACATGCTGGGCACCTACGGCACGTTTGCCTTCTACACGGACGTGCCGCCCGCCGGGGCCGAGCGCATCAGCGGCGGGCGCGTTTACCCGGTGCGCGTCGCCGAGTTCCGCGTGGCCGCGCAACTGGTCGGGCCGTACAACACCTTCCGCCGGGGCGAGCCTCCCGCCACGGTGGACTTCGCCGTGTGGCTCGACCCCACGGAGGCGGTGGCCAAGCTGGCCGTGCAGGAGCAGGAGTTTGTGCTGCGGGAGGGGGAGTGGAGTGACTGGGTGGTGGTCGAGTTCACCCTGATCCCGCACCTCGAGACCGTCAGCGGCATCTGCAAGTTCTACCTGAAGCAGGTGCGGCCTGTCTTTCAGCTCTACGTCAGCCCGATCAACATCGACCCCGCCCGTCCGGCCCTGCCGCTCTCCACGCCCGAAGCCTACGTCCGGGAGTTGCAGGAAAAAACCGGCTACTTCTACACGCAAGGGATGGCGGAAGACACGCGCGCGCTTTCGGCCGGCCTCCTCACGGACGCCGAGTACGTCACGCAAGCCCGCATGGTCTGGGAAGAACAGCGGAGGCTTTTCCTCTTGGAGCTGGGGCGCCTCCAGGGCGGCTTCTTGTTCGGCTACTTCTCCGGCCTCGACCAGAACTCCCATATGTTTTGGCGCGCCTTCGATGAGCGCCATCCGGCCTACACCCCGCAGACCGCCGCCGGCTTCGCGCGCCTGCTCGAAGGGCAGTACCGGGAAATGGATGAGTTGCTCGGGGAGGTGATGGCGAGGCTGGACGCGGATACGACCTTGCTGGTTCTCTCCGACCACGGCTTCGCGCCGTATTACCGTTCGTTCAACCTGAACACCTGGCTCCTCGAACGCGGCTATGCTGCCCTCCGGTTAGACCGGCCGCGCCCGGCCGACTTTCTGGCGAACGTGGACTGGAGCCGAACCCGCGCCTATGGTCTGGGCCTCAACGGCTTGTACCTCAACCGGCGCGGCCGCGAGCGCGATGGCATCGTCCCGCCGGGGGCGGAGGCCGAGGCGCTGCTGGAAGAGATTGCGCAGGAACTGCTGGCGGTGCGCGACCCTGCGACGCAGCGTCCCGTCATCACCCGCGTGGACCGTGCCGCGCAGGTCTACTCCGGCCCGCACCTCGCCGATGCTCCCGACCTCCTGATTGGATACAATCGCGGTTATCGCGCCGGGTGGGGAACCGTGCTGGGAGGCTTCCCCGGGGTGGTGCTGGAAGACAACCGGGAGGTATGGAGCGGCGATCACTGCATCGACTTCAACCTGGTTCCGGGTGTGCTCTTGAGCAACCGGACGATCCGGGCGGACGCGCCCACGCTGCTCGATATCGCGCCCACCATCTTGGCCGAGTTCGGAATCGAGAAGCCGCCGGGGATGCCGGGCCAGTCGCTCTTCGCCCCTCGGCCCGGCCGCTAGCAAGGGAGGTGGCGATGTTTGGTCATCGGATCAAGATCGACGACGAACTGTTCGACAACATCAAGAAATGTGTGGCCCTGGCCGGCTATTCCTCCACCGGGGAATTTGTCACCCACGTGCTCGAACGCGAAGTCCAGCGCCTGCTCGGCTCCAGCGGCCAGGGCCCGGAGTCCGAGGAGGAGTTGAGGAAGCGGCTGCAAGGACTCGGTTACATCGAGTGAGTCATGAGCAACCTCCTGGCCCTGCTCACCCGGGCGTTTGATTTTCTCCTGGGGCCCTTCGAATCCCTACCGCCCCTGCTGACGGTCGTAGTCTTCTCCTGCTTGGCGGGCGCGGGCCTGCTGCTGGTGTTTCGCTTCACCTCCGACCAGAAAGGCATCCGCCGGGTCAAGGACCGCATGGCGGCGCACTTGTTGGAGCTCCGCCTGTTTCAGGATCACCCGGGGGTGATGCTCCGGGCGCAAGGGCGCCTCCTGCGGGCGACTCTGCGTTACTCGGGCTATTCGCTCAAGCCCCTGGCCGTCATGCTCGTCCCGGTGACCGTGTTCCTGGTTCAGCTGGACGCGCGCCTGGGCTGGCTTCCTCCCAAGCCACAGGAACCGATTCTTCTCAAGGCCCGTTTCAACCGCGTGGTCCCTCTCGATCAAGTCTCGCTCGTTTTGCCTGATGGGCTGGTGCTCACCGCGCCCCCGGTCCGCCTCCCGGCCGAGAAGGAAGCGGTTTGGCAGCTCAAGGCCGAAAGAGCGGGGTTCTTCATGGTGCAGGTCAGCGTGGCGGGCACAAGCTTTCCCAAGCAGATTACGGTGGCGACTCGCCCGGCTCGGGTGTCGCCCGCCCGGGGGCGCGCGGGTTTCTGGCAGGAGTTCCTCCATCCCGGCGAGCCGCCCCTGCCCGAGGACGCACCGCTGGCCAGCGTCGAGGTCAACCATCGCCGCCGACGCTTTGGCCTCGGGCCTTTCAAGCCGGACTGGCTGGTGGTGTTTTTTGTGGTCTCGCTGGTGTCCGGATTTGCCCTGAAGGGCGTGCTGCGAACGGAGGTTTGATTCCTGTGACCGGAGCCGGGAAAGCCGTCCTGTTGGTGGTCTTGGTCTTGCTCCTGCCGGCGGCGGCCGCAGCCTACGCCGGGCCCGGCGCCGGCTTCGCCTTTCTCGGCTCTTTCTTGGCTCTGCTTTTGGCTTTCCTTTCGAGTTTGCTCTCGCTCCTGACTTGGCCCGCGCGCCAGCTCTACCGCGCCGTCCGCCGGCGGAAGGCCTACCGCGGGGCGCGGGTGAAGCGCGTCGTCATCGTCGGCTTTGACGGCATGGACCCGGAGTTGGCCGCAAAGTTCATGGACGAAGGCAAGCTGCCCCACCTGGCCCGGCTCCGCGACACCGGCACTTTCCGGCCGCTGCAGACGACTTTTCCGCCTATCTCCCCGGTCGCCTGGTCGTCGTTTCTCACCGGGGTCAATCCCGGCAAGCACAACATCTACGATTTCTTGGCCCGCGACACGGGCAGCTACCTCCCTTATCTTTCCTCCGCCCAGATCCGCCGCCCGCGCCGGTACCTGCGGTTGGGCCCCTACGCGCTTCCGCTCGGCCGTCCCCAACTGAAACTGCTGCGCAAGGGAAGGCCCTTCTGGCACTACCTGGGCGAGGCGGGCATCTTCTCCTCCGTGATCCGCGTGCCCATCACTTTTCCCCCGGAGAAATTCTCGGGCGTTTTGCTCTCCGGGATGTGCGTGCCGGACTTGAAGGGCAGCCAGGGAACCTTCGCGTTCTACACCACCGGCCGCGAGGGCGCCTCCGCGCGGCAGGGGGGAACCCAGATTCCGCTCGAGCGCGACGGCAACTCCTTCCGTTCGTACCTGCCGGGGCCGGAGAACCCGCTGCGGCCAGACAAGCCCACCGAGCTCCGCGCGCCCTTCCGTGTGCGGCCGGAGCCCGGCGGCCAGGTGCAAGTGGAACTCGGCAGGCAGAACTTCACCCTGCACCGGGGCGAGTACTCCGATTGGGTGGAGGTGATTTTCCGCGCCGGCTGGGGAATCCGCCTGCATGGGATTTGCCGCTTCTACCTGAAGGCAGTGCAGCCGCACCTCGAGCTGTACGTCACCCCGCTCAATATTCATCCCGGCAAACCCGCTCTGCCCATTTCCCACCCGCTGACCTACTCGGTCTACTTGGCGAAACTGCTGGGCCTCTATGCCACGCTCGGCCTGGCCGAGGACACCTGGGCGCTCAACGAAGGCGTACTCACCGAGGAGGCTTTCCTCCGCCAGTGCGAACTGCTGCACGAGGAGCGGGAGCGGATGTTCTTCGACGCCCTCGAAAAAACGCCGCGCGGCCTGTGCGTGTGCGTCTTCGACATCACCGACCGCGTCCAGCACATGTTTTGGCGCTACCTGGACGGGGACGGCTCGGCCGCACCCCGGCCCGACGCCGCCCGCTGGTCCGGCGTGATCGAGCAGCTCTACCGCCGCATGGACGACCTGGTGGGACGCCTGCAGGCTCGCTTGGAAAACGATGCGCTCCTGCTCGTTCTCTCCGACCACGGCTTCAAGGCCTTCCGCCGCGGGGTCAATCTGAACAGCTGGCTCCACCAGAACGGCTACCTGGCGCTTCGCGACGGCTCCGCCGAAAGCGGCGAGTGGTTCAAGAACGTGGACTGGGCTCGCACCCGCGCCTATGCCCTGGGCTTGAACGGCCTCTACTTGAATCTGCGGTCCCGGGAGTGCGCCGGCGTCGTAAACCCGGGAGAAGAGGCAGCGGCTCTGAAGAAGGAGCTACAGGACAAGCTGGGCGTACTGCGCGACCCGTTGAACGACCGGCCGGTGATCCGGGAGGTATTTGACAGCCGCGTGGTGTACGTCGGACCGTACCGGGACAACGCTCCTGACCTGATCGTCGGCTACCAGGCGGGCTACCGCGCCTCCTGGGATTCGGTGCAGGGCAGGGTCACTCGCGCGGTTCTCGAGGACAACACCCGGGCTTGGAGCGGCGACCACTGCATCGATCCGCGGCTGGTTCCCGGCGTGCTCTTCTCGAACCGGAAGCTTCGCTGCGGGCAGCCTTCCATCATTGACGTAGCCCCGACCGTTCTCGGCCTCTTCGGACTCGAGCCGCCCCCGCACATGGACGGCCACCCCTGGGCCCTCGGCGACGCAGGTTGACCACAGACTCCAACCCATGAAGGTTGGCTGGGAGGCAAGGAGTCGAACCTTGATTCTCGGATCCAG
>MEKM01000185.1:0-419 GCA_001766965.1 Acidobacteria bacterium RIFCSPHIGHO2_01_FULL_67_28
CGCTGAACACGCAGCGCGACACCCTGCGCGGGCAGACCGACGAAGAAGCCCTGGCCGTCTATGACCGCATCGCCCGCGGCCACGGTGGCATCGCCCTGGCCGAGGCCCGCGACGAGGTCTGCCTCGTCTGCCGCATCCACATCCGCCCGCAGACCTTTGCCGAAGTCCGCCGCGGCGACCAG
The DNA here is from genome assembly GCA_001766965.1 of Acidobacteria bacterium RIFCSPHIGHO2_01_FULL_67_28. GTDB lineage: Bacteria > Acidobacteriota > Terriglobia > Acidiferrales > 2-02-FULL-67-57 > 2-02-FULL-67-57. Next base: position 183 of record MEKM01000185.1, read on the forward strand.
CTCCACTACTGCGAGTCCTGCCACCGCATCCTTTACTACCGCGCGCCCGCCGCCGAGACGCCCGTCGAAGCCGGCCTGCCGGGCGCCGAGGCTGGCGGCTAGCTCCCGGTGCCGCGCCGCTCGCATCGCCAGCCCGCGATGGAATTTCCCGCGCACAAGGCGCCGCCCAATTGCGTCACCGCCACCATTGACGGCGCCGCCCGCGGCAACCCCGGCCCCGCCGCCTACGGCGTGGTC
>MEKM01000185.1:431-5613 GCA_001766965.1 Acidobacteria bacterium RIFCSPHIGHO2_01_FULL_67_28
ACCCCGGCCCCGCCGCCTACGGCGTGGTCTTCGCAGACGCCGGCGGTAAGGGGCTGACGCACCTCTCGGGGCGGCTCGGCCGCGCCACTAACAATGTCGCCGAGTACCGCGCCCTGCTCGTGGCTCTCACCTACGCCCGCACCGAAGGCTGGCGGGCGCTGCGCGTGCGCACCGACTCGGAGCTCTTGGCGAAGCAGCTCCTGGGTGACTACAAGGTGAAGAGCGCCGACCTGAAACCGCTCTATGACGAAGCGCAGCGGCTGATTGCCTCTTTCATCTACTTCGCCATCGAAGCCGTCCCTCGCAAGCGGACGCGCGCGGCCGACAAGCTCGCCAACGCGGCGCTGGACAGGCGACCCCTCGGCCCACGGCCTCGGGGCAAGCCAGCGACTATTGCCATCCGCGCTGTTTACGAAGGCGGCGTCCTCAAGCCGCTCGAGCCTCTCGACCTTGCCGAGGGCGAGGAAACCCTGCTCATCGTCCGGCCTCGGAAAGCGTAGCGGCGGGCTTGCCCTGTGGCGCGCCGAAGGGTCTATCCCATATTGGCGGCGTAAAGCCGCCTCTACATTATGCGAAGGAAGGTAGGGGGGTAGGGCGGGGAGCGAGGAGAAACGCGTGCACAACGCGTTTGTTACGCATTTCCGGGCAAATGGGAACAGGTGTGGCGGAGGGTGGCGACGCGGATCTTGGACCGGCTAGGCTACTCTTTTTCAGCCTGCTTCAGCTTTTCCCTGATTCTTTCTTCTACGTTGTCCCACCCGTCGCAAGGGGCAGGAAGTATCCAGTAGTCTTCTTCTCCATCAGAATCCCAGCCTACCTGTTCAGGACCAAAGACTAGGAGGGTTCGAACGTATTTGCCGTCCTTGTTTGCAAATGCCAAGAAAGTATCGCGATACGTTTCCCACGACATCTTTCGTTCGTGAGACTTGAAATAGATCCGGGCAATGTCTTCTGCTTGTTCAGGGGGAATGTCCAGTATGTAGTAAGCGTACGAGCCAAGGTTGCGAAGATGGGCATCCGGATATGGTGCCACCGAATACACACCCTCTTTGAGTTGGCAGTACCGCGGATTATCCGAGTCAGCAGCCTGTTGGGCGCTATGGGAGTCCAGCCACAACTGAAAGCGATTCTCTGATGCACGGAGCCCCAATTTTAAGTCTCTTTCTCTCGGAGCACCCCAGACTGCACCCACTTTCCAACACCCCTGGAAAGCTCCAATAGCAGCGAGGTCTGACTGGGGGCAGTGTAGCGATTCGAACATTTGTCGCATGTTTTCTGTCTGCGTTTTTTCTGGTGCGGTTTCCTGCTTTTCCTGACCAAGAAGCAGTGGCAGGCAGAATTGGGCAGCTATCACGGCTGCAAGAAACGCTGCATAGCTTATGTAATCCCGCATTTCAGTTGTAGCGCAGGAAATACGTGCGGTAGAGAGTGTCGCGCTTGGCGGGGATGAAGCCGGCGTCGGCGATGATGCGGCGGAGCTCGGCTTCGTTGGTGCGGTTGGTGCAGCCGGCGGCCGCGACCACGTTCTCTTCGATCAGGATGCTGCCCACGTCGTTGGCCCCGAAGCGCAGGCCGATCTGGCAGACCTTGATGCCGGGCGTGAGCCAGCTCGATTGCAGGTTCTGGATGTTGTCGAGGTAGAGCCGCGAGATGGCGAGCGTCTTCAGGTAGTCGACCGCCGTGGGCGGCTCGGGGATGACGCGGCCGAGCGCGGTGTGCTCCGGCTGGAACATCCAGGGGATGAAAGCGGTGAAGCCGCCGGTCTCTTCCTGAATCTGCCGCACCGTCTCCAAGTGGTTGACCCGGTGCTCGAAGGTTTCCCCGCAGCCGAACATCATGGTGGCGGTGGTGCGCAGCCCGAGCCGGTGGGCGGTACGGTGGACTTCGACCCACTCGCCCGCGGTGCACTTGAGGCGCGAGATGCGCCGGCGGACTTCGTCGTCGAGGATTTCCGCGCCGCCGCCGGGAATGGAGTCCATCCCGGCCTCGTGCAGGCGCCGGATGGTCTCGGCGAGCGTGAGCCCGCTCAACTCGGCGATGTTCAAGACTTCCGGGGCGGAGAAGCAGTGGAGGTGCACCTGCGGGTAGCGCCGCTTGAGCGAGTGCAGCAGGTTTTCGTAGTAGTCAATCTTGAGCTCCCGGTGCAGCCCACCCTGGAGCAGGATGCCGGTGCCGCCGAGCGCGAGGGTCTCGTCGATCTTGCCGTAGATGGTGTCGAGGTTGAGCAGGTAGCCTTCCGGCGAGCCCATCGGCCGGTAGAAGGCGCAGAAAGAGCAGTACTCGGTGCAGAAGTTGGTGTAGTTGATGTTGCGGTCGATCTGGTAGGTGACGACGTTTTCCGGATGCAGCCGTCGGCGCACCTGGTCGGCGGCCTGGCCCAGGCCGACGAAGTCGTCCGAGCGGAAAAGCTCCAGCGCTTCTTGGCGTGTGATGCCCATCCTTAAAGGAACTCCAGCGGCCTCGCCCGTTCAATCAAGCCCAGCTCGTGCGCGAACCGGTAGAATGATTCTAATGCGGCGCAGTGCGGGGCGTCCAGCCGGTACTGAATGGAGTGCTGCAGGTAGCGCTCGAGCTGCCCGCCGGGCAGCTCGAGCCGGGCCGCGGCGGCGCGGGCGATCTCGCGGAGGTGCGCCAGGCCATCGTCGCGCGAGCGCTGGAAGTCGCGCGTGAGCGTCCGCGCCGCCTGGGGCGTGCGCACGCGCTCGGCTCGCACCGTCCAGAAGGCGAAGACGAACGGCAGATTTGTCAGTCGCCACCATTCTTCGGCAAGATCGTAAATATGCAGGTTTGAGACGCCCGATGCTCCCGCGTACGGCGCGTGCAGCAGGAATTGGAGCGCCGGGTCGCCGATGAGCAGGGCGGCGTCGGCCTGCTCGAGCATCCGCGCGAGGTCGGGCGCGGCTTCGACGTACTCGGGCTCGGTTTTCCAGTGGCGCGCGAAGAGAATCTTCACAAGCGCCGCCGAGGTGCGCGAGCCCGCGTCCAGCGCCACGCGCCGCGCCTTGCGCGCCGGGCCTTTGCTTACCAGCAGCACGCTTTCGACTTTCCGCTCGCTGGCGATGGCGACGTGCGGGATCAGTTTCAGCCCCGGGATGGTCTGGTACTCGATGGAGGGAAGGATGCCGACGTCGGCCCGGCCGGTGCGCAGCGCCTCGGCGCACTCGGCCGGGGTCGCGTAGCTCAACTCATAGCGCTTTCTCGGGTCGTGCTCGAGCCCCCAAACGAGCGGTGCCGTGTTCAGATACCGCACCACCGACACCCGCAACGGGCGCGCGGGCAGCAGTCGGCGCGGGCGGAAGGGTGGCCGGCGTCTCTCTCGAATGGGACTCATCTCCAGATGAACTACGCTCGGGCGGCTTTCCCAGCCGCAACGAAAAGGGTCACTCTAGCACCGGCGGGTTGCCTCTTTCAATCCGCCGCGCGAACGTTACCTTGACAAAGATGCGGCACGACGGCTAGTTTCACTTGACCTTGACGATGGCACAGGGACTCGAACGCTACACCTACTGGCTGGCGGTGGGGCTGACGCCGGGCATCGGGGCGCGCCTCTCGGCCGAGCTGCTCAAGCGCTTCGGCGCGCCGGAAAAGATTTTCTCCGCCTCGAAGGCCGAGCTCGAGGCCTGCGGGCTGCCGGCGCCGGTGGCGCAGACCATCGTCTCGCGCAGCCCGCTGCAGGCGGCCGAGCAGGAGCTCGAGAAAGTCCGGCAGCTCGGCGCGCGGCTGCTCGCCTGGGACGAGCCCGACTACCCGCGGCTGCTCAAAGAGATCTATGACCCGCCGGTCCTGCTCTACGTGCGCGGCGACGTTTCTGTTCTCTCCAACCATTGTGTCGCCATCGTCGGCTCGCGCACGCCCACGCCGTACGGCGGGCAGGTGACCGAGCGGCTGGCGGAGGAACTGGCGGCGCGCGGGCTGACGGTGGTGAGCGGGCTGGCGCGGGGGATTGATTCGGCCGCGCACCGGGGCGCGCTCAAGGTGGCGGGCGGCAAGACCGCCGCCGTGCTCGGCTGCGGCATCGACGTGGATTACCCGAAGGAGAACAAGAAGCTGCGCGCGCAGATTGAAGCGAACGGCTGCCTCCTCACCGAATTCCCCATCGGCCTGTTTCCCGCGCCGCAGAACTTCCCCATCCGCAACCGCATCATCGCCGGGCTGGCCTGGGGCGTGCTGGTGGTCGAAGGCGGGCGCTACTCGGGCTCGCTCATCACCGGGCGGCTGGCGATGGAGTACAACCGCCAGGTCTACGGCGTCCCCGGCAACATCACCAACCCGAAGAGCAGCGCCCCCAACACCCTCATCAAGCAGGGGGCGAAGCTGGTTGAAACCTGGGAAGACGTCGTCGAAGAGCTGCCCACGCCGGTGCGGAGCGAGATCCTGGAGCGGCTGGCGGCCAGCGCTCCCGCGGAGCAGAAAGCCCTGCCGCTGACCGAGAATCTCTCGGCGGCGGAGAAGGGCGTCTACGCCATCCTGAAAGTGGACGAGGCGCTGCACGTCGACCAGGTGGTCGAAGCCACCGAGATGAGCTCTTCGGACGTGCTGGCGGCGCTGTTCGATCTCGAGATGAAAGGACTGATCCGGCAACTGCCGGGGAAGTTCTTCCTGCGGGTGCTGCCCGCCAGCGTGGGGTCGCGGACCGCCTAGATGGCAAAGTCGCTGGTCATCGTCGAGTCGCCCGCCAAGGCCCGCACCATCACCCGCTACCTGGGCCGCGACTACACCGTCAAGGCTTCGCTCGGCCATGTGAAAGATCTACCCCGCCGGCGGTTGGGCGTGGACGTGGATAACGACTTCCGGCCTACCTACTTCATTATCCGCGGCAAGGAGAAGGTGGTCGCCGAGTTGCGTCAAGCTGCCCAGAAGGTCGATTCCATCTACCTGGCAGCCGACCCCGACCGGGAAGGCGAGGCCATCTGCGCCCACTTGAGGGAAGTCCTGACTGACAAGGAGCTGGTTATCGAGCCGGACCGCAGCAACAACCGTGGCAAGAAGAAAGCGAAGAGCTCCAGGGCCAAAGCCACCAAGGGGAGAAGGAAGAAAGACTCCGACGAGTCGTCCGTCCTCAAGACGGCTCCGCCGGTGGGGAAGGGAAAAAAGATTTACCGGGTGGCGATGAATGAAATTACCCCGCGCGGCGTGCGGCAGGCCTTCGCCAATCCCGCCGAAATCGATTCGCATCTGGTGG
>MEKM01000186.1 GCA_001766965.1 Acidobacteria bacterium RIFCSPHIGHO2_01_FULL_67_28
CTTGCCTCCCGGCCTCTAGCCGTCCGGCTCTCTTCGGCGTCGACTAACTCCTCTCCCAGTGGGGCAGACATTCCTGTCTGCCGTCCGACCTATCCCCTGAGAGGAGAATTCCAATGACCAAGACCCCGATGACTCTGGAGTGGAAACTTCCGCAGTTGAAGACGCCGCTGCCCGGCCCCGAAGCGCAGCGGATCGTGAAGCTCGACGCCCGCTACATCTCGCCCTCGTACACGCGCAGCTACCCGCTCGTGGCCAAGCGCGGCCGCGGCGCGGTGATCGAGGACGTGGACGGCAACCGCTTTCTCGACTTCGCCGCCGGCATCGCCGTGGTCGCCACCGGCCACTGCCACCCCGAAGTCGTCGAAGCCGTGCAAAAGCAGGCGGCCGAGCTGATTCACATGTCCGGCACCGACTTCTACTACGAGAACATGGTTACGCTGGCGGAGAAGCTCGAGGCCTTGGCGCCGGGGAAATTCGCGAAGCGCGTCTTCTACGGCAACTCCGGCACCGAGGCCATCGAGGCGGCGATGAAGCTCGCCCGCTACGCCACCGGGCGCAAGAACTTCATCGCCTTCCACGGTTGCTTCCACGGGCGCACCTACGGGGCGCTCTCGCTGACCGCGAGTAAGACGCGCCAGCGCGACCGCTTCGGCCCGCTCGTCCCCGGCGTCTACCACGCGCCCTACAGCTACCCCTACCGCTGCCCGCTGGGCGCGCCGCCGGAAAAGTGCGGTGAAGCCTGCTTGAACTACCTCGAAAACGTGATCCTCAAGACCACGACCTCGCCCGAGGAAGTCGCGGCCATCGTGGTCGAGCCCATCCAGGGCGAAGGCGGCTACGTGGTCCCGCCGCAGGCCTTCCTCCAGGGGCTCGAGCGGCTCTGCCGCCAGCACGGGATGCTGCTCATCGCCGACGAAGTGCAGAGCGGCATGGGCCGCACCGGCAAGTGGTGGGCTTCGGAGCACGCCGGCATCACCCCGGACATACTCTGCGTGGCCAAGGGGATCGCCTCGGGCCTGCCGCTCGGCGTCTGCATCGCCCGCGCCGACCTGATGAACTGGCCGCCGGGCGCGCACGCTTCGACCTTCGGGGGGAACCCGGTGGCGGTGGCGGCGTCGCTCGCCACCATTCGTTTGCTCGAAGGCGGGCTCATCGAGAACGCCCGCCGGCTGGGCGAGTACATCTTTGCCAAGCTCGCCGACTGGCCGCGCCGGCACAAGCTTGTGGGCGAAGTGCGCGGGCGCGGGCTGATGATCGGCCTCGAGCTGGTCAAGGACAAGCAAACCCGCGAGCGCGCCCCCAAGGAGCGCGACGCCGTGGTTGAGGCCGCCTTCCAGCGCGGGCTGCTCCTGCTCGGCTGCGGCCCGAACACCCTGCGGATGATGCCCCCGCTCATCGTCGACCAGGAGCAGGTGGACTGCGCCCTCGGCCTCCTTGAGGACGCCCTGACCCAGGTGGAGAAGTCAACATAGGAAAGCGGGCGGGGATGAACCCCGTCCCTACAGGTGGGCAGTAGTGTGTAGGGCGGGGGTTTATCCCCCGCCGGGCTTTTGGAGCAAGTGCTATGGCGCTGTTTGCCCGGGCGGTGTTCGGCGTGGTGGACTGGCTGGCGGCGCGGCGCGGCCTGGCCCCGGAAGCCGCCGGCGAGGCCGAGGCGCGCCGCGAAACGGGCGTCCGCGGCGAGACCTACGCCTACTGGTACCTGCGCCGCCAGGGCTACACCATCGTCCGGCGCAACTACCGCACCCCGCACCGGCGGGGCGAGATTGACCTCATCGGCTGGGACGGCCCCGTGCTCGCCTTCGTCGAAGTCAAAACCCGCACCACCGCCACCGGCGGGCCGCCCGAGCGCGCGGTGGACGCCGCCAAGCAGCAGGAGCTCGTCGGGATGGCGCGCGACTACTTGGCGCGACGCCAGCTCGCCGACGTCCCCACCCGCTTCGACGTGCTGGCGCTTGAGGCGAAGGCGGGCGCAGCGCCCCGCGTGCGTCTCCACAAGGGCGCCTTCGGCGGCGGATGAGGGCTTGGCAGAATGACCGGAATGCTGAATAATAGCGGCCCGGCAGGCCACCGCCGGCAGGCGGGCTGCTAGGAGGGTCAGGGAACCAAGTGCCCGAGCTCCGCAAGGACCCCATCATCGGCCGCTGGGTCATCATCGCCACCGAACGCGCCAAGCGCCCCACCGATTACGCCAAAGAGCCCGTCGTCATCTCCGGCGGCGGTTTCTGCCCCTTCTGCTACGGCAACGAAGAGAAGACGCCGCCGGAAATCATCGCCTACCGCTCCAACGGCACGCCGGCGAACACGCCGGGCTGGAACCTGCGCGTGGTGCCGAACAAATTCCCCGCGCTCGGCATCGAGGGCGAGCTCGAGCGCGCCGGCGAGGGCCTGTTCGACCGCATGAGCGGCATCGGGGCGCACGAAGTCATCATTGAGTCGCCCGACCACCAGGCCACGCTGGCGCAGCTTTCCGAAAAGCGCGTCGAAGACGTCCTCTGGGCCTACCGCGATCGCATCGTGGATTTGAAAAAAGACAAGCGCTTCAAGTACGTCTTGATTTTCAAGAACCACGGCGCGGCCGCCGGGGCTTCGCTCGAGCACACCCACTCGCAGCTCATCGCCCTGCCCATTGTCCCCAAGCGCGTGCGTGAGGAAGTGGACGGCGCCAAGCAGTATTACTTGATGAAGGAGCGCTGCATCTTCTGCGACCTGATCCGCCAGGAGCGCCAGTCCGCCGTGCGCGTCATCGCGGAAGACGACGCCTTCATCACCTTGGCCCCCTACGCCCCGCGCTTTCCCTTCGAGGCCTGGATCCTGCCCAAGCAGCACGGGGCCTCGTTCGAAGAAGCCACCAGCGGCTTTTACGAAAAGCTCGGGCGCGCGCTGAAGAGCCTCTTGCAGCGCGTGGACAGCGTGCTCGACCGCCCCGCCTACAACTTCGTCCTCCACACCACGCCCATGCGCGAGGACACCGAGCTCTACTACCACTGGCACATCGAGTTCATGCCCAAGCTGACCAAGGTGGCCGGCTTCGAGTGGGGCACCGGCTTCTACATCAACCCCACCCCGCCCGAAGAGACGGCGCGCGCCCTGCGCGAAGTCCCCGCCACCCAGCCCGCCGCCGCGCACTAGCTCCCCTTTTTCCTCTAGTGGGGCAGACATTCCTGCCTGCCCGCGTGAGCGCTAGCCCGGCGCCCGCCGATTCCGCTATACTGAAGACACGGCGCGGTACCCAAGTGGCCCAAGGGAGAGGTCTGCAAAACCTCCATTCGTGGGTTCGAATCCCACCCGCGCCTCCAATCCCGCCATCGGCGGGATTGCCCCGAGCAAGCGAAGCGCGTCGAGGGGCTGGGTCCTTCGCTTTGCTCAGGATTTTGCCGGCGGGCTCCCGCTGCGCTCACGCCCGCCAGGCGGCTCAAGTTCGAATCCCACCCTTCGACTTCGCTCAGGGCAAGCCCGCGCCTCCAATTTCGCCGCAGCCGAAATTGCCCTGAGCGAGTCCCGATGAAATCGGGACGAGTCGAAGGGCACCGCTGCCTTGGCGCCCGACACGGTGTAGAATCCCGCCAGCAACTCATCCGGGCGACGGGCATGAGGGGAACGCCAAAAAGGATTCGCAGCGCGCTGGGCGTGCGGGCGCATTCCGGCTGGGCGGTGCTGGTGGCGGTGGCGAGTTCGCCCCGCGGGCCCGCCGTGGTCGAACGGCGCCGCATCGTCACGGCCGACCCCGCCATTCCCGGCTCGAAGCAGCCCTACCATGCCGCCGAGGGCTGGGAGCTGGACAAGGCGACGAAATACCTCCAACGTTGCGCCGCGAGAAGCAGACAGTTGGCGCGCGAGGCTTTCCGCTCCGTCATCAGCGACCTCAAGAAAAAAGGTTACGAGGTTGTCGGCTGCGGCGTCCTGCTCGGCTCGGGCCGGTCTCTCCCGGCACTGGCCGCCATACTGGCTTCTCATCCGCTGATTCACACGGCCGAAGGGCAGTTGTTCCGCGAAGTGATTATCCACGCCGGGCAACGCTCCCGCCTGCCTGTCACCGGAGTGAAGGAGCGCGAGCTGTTTGCCCAGGCCGCCCCGCGGCTCCGCCTCCCTGTCCCGAAGCTGCAAAGTCGCATCGCAGCCATGGGCCGCGACCTCGGCCCGCCCTGGACACAGGACCAGAAGCTCGCTGCCCTGGTCGCCTGGCTGGCCCTAGCGAAGAAGACCAAGTAGCTAGTCGGGGAGCAGGGCGACCAGGTCGCGGGGATTGACGCGGCGAGCCCGCCGTCCTAGGATGCTTCCACCGCGTTCCCCCATCCACTCCTTCGTGACGGTTGCTTTGAAGGAGGCTGTTGATGTCGCTCGCCGCGCGAGCCCTGGTGGCCCTTGCCCTCATGGTGGGCTTCTATGCCTTGGCGATCATTATCGCCGGTGTGCTCCTCTACCTTCCCTATGCTGAGGTTGTGTACGCCCACCGCCTCCACCCCAAGTTGGCAATAGTCTGCATAGTTGGAGCCGGTGTTATTCTCTGGTCTATTGTCCCCCGCCCGGATCGTTTTCTGCCGCCGGGGCCCCGCTTGGAACCAGCCGCACACCCACGGCTCTTCCAGAGATTGACCGCCGTAGCCCAAGCGGTTGGCCAGCCCATGCCGGCAGAGGTCTATCTCGCCCCCGAGGTGAACGCTTGGGTGGCACAGCGGGGCGGATGGATGGGCTTCGGCAGCCGTCGCGTAATGGGGCTGGGGTTGCCGGTTCTTCAGGTCTTGGCCGTCTCCGAGATCGAAGCGGTTCTGGCTCATGAATTCGGCCACTATTCCACGGGCGACACCCGCCTGGCCCCGTGGGTCTACAAGACGCGAGGCGCCATCGTCCGCACGCTGCAAGGTCTGTCCAGGCACAGCGAACTCCTGATGAAACCTTTCATATGGTACGGCCACATGTTCCTGCGCATCACCCACGCCATCTCCCGGCGGCAGGAATACCAAGCCGACGGATTGGCTGCGCGCACGATCGGGCCCCGGCCTTTGGCGGACGGCCTGCAGAAGATTCACGGCGCGGCTCTCGCCTACGATGCGTACCTGCGCGTGGAGATGGGGCCTGTGTTGAACGCCGGCTTCCGGCCGCCCTGGGCGGAAGGCTTTGCTCGCTTCCTAGCTTTCCCTTCTGTGGCCAAAGCGGTGAGCGATGGTCTGGAGCAGCAGCTCCGCGAAGCGCAAACGGACGCGTATGACACGCACCCACCCCTGCGGGATCGGGTAGCTGCTTTGCAGAAGCTGCCTGCGGTTTCGCGGTCCGGCAGCGATGTGCCTGCTATTTCTTTGCTGGAAAAACTGCCCAAGCTGGAAGCTCGTCTGCTAAGCCATGTGTCCGGCAACGCGCAAATGGAGTCCCTGAAGGCCGTGAGCTGGGAGAACGCGGGGATGCAGGCGCTGCTCCCCCAGTGGTCAGAGGTGGTGCGTCAACAACGGGAAGCCCTGGTCGGATTGACGCCGGCGTCCCTGGCTGAAGTGTGCGCCTCGTCCGAGCGTCTGCCGCGCACCAGTGTGATCATCCCGGGAGACCCGGGAATGGCGAAGAGCCTGCTCGACTTCAGTCGCAAGCTTGCGTTCCCGGCGAGCGTCCTGCCTTCCGCCGAAGAACGGTATGAATCGGCCAAGGAGGTGCTGGCCATGGCGCTGGCGGTGGCCTTGAGCCGCCAGGGGTGGGAGCTGCGCGCGCTGCCCGGCGAGCTCTACTTGACACGCGGGGATTGCAGAATCGAGCCCTTCCCGGTCGTCGGCGAACTGGCCGACGGCAAATTGACGCCGGAAGCCTGGCGACAACTTTGCAGGCGGTACCAGATCAGTGATTCGGACTTGACTGACTCGAAGACCGACTAGTCGGGGAGCAGGGCGACCAGGTCGCGGGGATTGACCCGCGCCTGATTCAAGCGCGCCGCCCAATGGAGGTGCGCGGCGGTCACGCGCCCGGTCGAGCCCACTCGCCCCAGCAGCGCGCCGGCCTCGACGACCTGGCCGGGTTCAACCGTGATGGACTGCAGGTGAGCGTAGAAAGTAAAAAGCCCCAGGCCGTGGTCGAGCACCACGGTCTTGCCCGAGAAGAAGAGCTCGTCGGCCAGCGCCACCCGGCCGCGCTGCGCGGCGTAGACGGGCGTCCCCGCGGGGGCGGAGTAGTCTTCGCCGCTGTGCGACGCGCGCGGCTGGTCGTTCAGAATGCGCCGGCGGCCGAAGTTCCCCGCCGCTTCGGCTTCGAGCGGCCGGCGGAAGCCGCCCTGCCAGAGCCGTTCCGGGGTCACCGCGGCGAAGACCTCCCGCAGGCGCGCGGCTTCGCGCTGCGAGCGCTCAAGGTCGGCGGGACTCAACTCCACGAACCGCGGCGGCAGCCGCAGCTGCTCGACAGCGAACTTGCCGTCTTCGACCGTGGCCCGCAGGCGGCAGGCGCGCCGCTCGCCGCTGGCGAGCTCGGCTTGAAACGTGAGCGGGGCCGGGCCCGGCGCTCGCTCCAAATCCACTCCCAGCAGCGCGCGGTAAGTAGAAGGATTCGCGTCGCGCCAGAAGTGCAGCGTCTGCCCGGCCCACTCGCCCGTGAGCTGTGCGAGCGGGGCGGCGCTCTGGACTTCCACCAGCACCAGGCTGCCCTGGACCGGCGACGGTGAGCTCACCCGCAGCGTCAGGCCGTCGCCGCACGGCACGGTGTCGGCGGCTGAGACCCCCAGCGCCAGGAGCCACGCGCCGAAGCAAAGAAGCCAGCGCAGTCGGTGGGCGGGCATTGGGAGTGAACTCTAGCGCGGCTCGCGCCGCGCCAGCGTCTCAGCGACTTCGACGGCGAAGGGCTTGCCGGCCTCGCTGAAAGTGACCGCGAGATGGGGATAGGGGAGTTCGATGCCCTGGGCGTCGAAGGCGTTCTTGATGCGCCGGCGCAGCTCGCGGCCCACGGTCCACTGCTCGCGCGGCACCGTCTTGATGCGCATCTTGAGGATGACGGCGGAGTCGCCGAAGGCGTCGACGCCGACGACCTCGAGCGGGGCGAGAATCTTCGAGGAGTAAGCCGGGTCTTTCTGGAGTTCCGCGCCCACTTCGCGCAGCGCCTGCATCACCCGATCGACGTTTTCCTTGTAGGCCACGCCCAGGTCAATGACGTAGTAGGAGTAATCCTTGGTCAGGTTGGAGAGCTCGGTGATGGCGCCGTTCGGGATGATGTGCACGCGGCCGTCGAAGTCGCGCAGCACGATGGTGCGCAGGCGGATGGCCTCCACCAGCCCGCCCTTGCCGTTGATGACCGCCACGTCGCCGAGGCGCACCTGGTTTTCGAGGATCAAAAAGAAGCCGGCGATGACGTCGCGCACCAGGTGCTGCGCCCCGAAGCCGACGGCCAGCCCGCCGATGGCCCCGCCGGTGAGAATCGGCGTGATCTCCACGCCCAGCTCGTGCAGCACCATCAGCGCGGCGATGCTCATCACCGCAATGGTCGCCGTGGTGCGCAGCAGCCGCGCCAGGGTCTCGGTGCGTTTCTGCTGCTCGGCGAGCTCGGTGGGCGAGCCTTCCGGCGCGGGAAGAAACTGCGGCAGGCGCGCAATGAGCGCGTGCGCCAGGCGTGTCAGAACGAGCCCGCCGGCCAGCACCAGCAGGATGCGCAGCCCCGGGCCCGTCAGCCAGGTCTGCAGCCCCCGCAGCGTCAGTTCTTCCGGCATCCGTCCTCCTTCCGCGCTTGTGATGGATTTTACCCGCCCGCGCGCGGCTTGCCAACGAACTTCGGGCTTCCCTTGAAAAGATGGGTTGCGGTTGGGGAGGGAAACCGCGCGAGCGGACTACTTTTTCTCTTCCTGGATGCCGCCGCGCTTGCTGAACCAGACGGCGAGGGCGAGCAGCGCCAGGCAGACGGCCACGATGGGTCCGCGGATGCCCCAGCCCAGGTCCCGGATGGCGAAGGGCGCGACCAGGAGCGACACCAGGTTCATCACCTTGATGAGCGGGTTCAAGGCCGGCCCGGCGGTGTCTTTGAAGGGGTCGCCCACCGTATCGCCCACGACGCCCGCCTTGTGGGCTTCGCTGCCCTTGCCGCCGAGCAGGCCGTCTTCGATCTTCTTCTTGGCGTTGTCCCAGGTGGCGCCGGTGTTGGCCATGAAGACGGCGAGCAGTTGCCCGGTCAGAATCGAGCCGGCGAGATAGCCACCGAGCGCCCCCGCGCCCAGCCAGAAAGCGACGAGAATCGGAGTGAAGATGCCGAGGATGCCCGGCCCGAGCAGCTCCTTCTGCGCCGTGGCGGTCACAATCGAGACGCAGCGGCCGTAGTCGGGCTTCTCTTTCCACTCCATGATGCCGGGCTTTTCGCGGAACTGCCGGCGCACTTCTTCGACCACCTGGTAGCTGGCGCGGCCGACCGCCTTGAGCGCGAACGAGCTGAAGAGGAAGGGCACGGCGC